>CAYZVI010000079.1:0-6816 GCA_964481695.1 uncultured Hydromonas sp.
GCGCCGGTCTGATCGTAGAACTCAGCGCGGCGCTCCACGCCCAATTCCTCAGAAATGGTGATCTGCACATTGGCTATGTAATCGCGGCGCAAAATCGGCTCAAAAAAGCTGTTACCAAAGCGCAGCGCCATGAGGTTTTGCACCGATTCTTTACCAAGGTAATGGTCGATGCGGAAAATTTGTTTTTCTGAGAAATGACGCGCGAACATATCGTTAATCTCTTGGCACGAAGCCAGATCATGCCCGAGCGGTTTTTCCACCACAATGCGCGAATTTTGATTCAGTTCCTGCCCCGCTAGACCTGAGCAAATATCGTCGAAAATCGATGGTGCAACCGCGAGGTAAAACACTCGCTGGTTATCTGCGTGCTGCGCATCCAGCATATTTTTCAGCTCAGCAAATGAGTTCGCTTCGGTCGCATTGAACGGCAAATACAGCACCAATTGTAAAAACCCTTGCCAGCGCGCTTCGTCGAAGCGATCTGTGACGTTGGGCTTGACCGCCTCATTCATCCAGTCGCGGTAGGTTTCATGTGTGTATACAGTTCGCGCGGCGCAGATCACACGACTATTCGGCTCAAATGCGCCGTCTAAAAAACTCTGATACAACGCGGGTAATAATTTACGCATGGCCAAATCACCCGTGCCGCCGAACATCACCAAAGAAAAAGCAGGAACTTTCATAATTTCCCCAAATATTTAATGCTTTAATTGTAAAAGTGATTCAAGTAGATCTTTAAATAGATTGTTAAATATTGCCGCAAAATGTAGAAAAAGTAAATAATCTTTGACTAATTTTTTTAGTTTTACTACAATTTAATGACACAAATATCCAATATCACAGAGGGATTATGAGCACCCACCTGCATCCAAAATTACAAGAAATTACCGATCGTTTGATCGAACGCAGTCGCATGAGCCGTGAACGCTATCTCCAGCGCGTGGCACAAAGCAACCAAGTTAAACCTTCGCGTGATCATATGGGCTGCGCGAATCTGGCTCACGCCTATGCCGCTGCGGGTAAAGACCAATTTCGTCTAAAAGTCGAACGCGCGCCGAATCTGGGCATCATCAGTGCCTACAACGACATGCTCTCAGCACATCACCCGTACGCACACTACCCAGACCGCATCAAGGCACAAGCACGCAAACTCGGTGCGACCGCACAGGTTGCCGGTGCGACACCTGCCATGTGCGACGGTGTGACGCAGGGTTATGCGGGGATGGAGCTGTCGCTGTTCTCGCGCGACGTGATTGCGCAAACCACCGCAATTGGCCTGTCACATCAAGTATTTGACGGTGCGCTGCTACTCGGCGTGTGTGACAAAATCGTACCCGGCTTGCTCATGGGTGCTGCGGCTTTTGGGCATTTGCCTGCCTTATTTATGCCTGCGGGACCGATGACGACGGGTATTGCCAATGATGCCAAAGCAAAAGTGCGTCAGCGTTATGCCACAGGCGAAGCCACGCGTGAAGAGCTGCTCCAGTCTGAAATGAGTGCCTATCATTCAGAAGGCACTTGCACGTTTTACGGTACGGCCAATTCCAATCAAATGATGCTCGAATTCATGGGCTTGATGCTACCCGGCAGCGCATTTGTCAATCCGGGGACACCATTACGCGCGGCACTGGATGATGGCGCAGTCACGCAGCTGCTCGCCAATATCCATCAGCCAAATATGACGATGGCGCACCTACTCAACGAAAAATCCATCATCAACGGCGTGGTCGGCCTGCTCGCCACGGGTGGCTCGACCAACCACACCTTGCACATTGTAGCGATTGCGCGTATGGCGGGGATTGAGCTGCGTTGGGAGGACATGGACGCACTCGGTGAAATTGTGCCATTGCTGGCGCGCGTATATCCGAACGGCTCGGCAGACGTGAATCAATTCCACGCTGCAGGCGGTCTGGGCTACGTCATCGGTCAGCTGCATCGCGCCGGTCTGCTGCACGACGATGTGGACACCGTGGTCTCCAATCAAATGGGCAAAGGCCTTACGCCATACACCCAAGAGCCTTACCTCGACGGCGATACGCTCAAATGGCGCGTCGGTGTGGTGCGAAGTTTGGATAAGAACATCGTCCGTCCGTTCGCCGAAGCATTTTCGCCCGATGGCGGCCTGAAGCTACTGCAAGGCAATCTGGGCAACTCGGTGATCAAAACCTCGGCGGTCAAAGCCGAGCATCGTGTGATTCGCGCGCCCGCCAAAGTATTTGAATCCCAATCCGAACTGCAAGCCGCGTTCGATGCGGGTGAGCTGGATGACCAAGATTTCATCGCTGTGGTACGATTCCAAGGGCCAAAGTCCAACGGCATGCCAGAGCTACACAAACTCACGCCACCCTTGGGTGTGCTGCAAGATCGTGGGCAAAAAATCGCACTCGTTACCGACGGGCGCATGTCTGGTGCGTCAGGTAAAGTACCGGCGGCGATTCACGTATCGCCCGAGGCTTTGGCTGGCGGCCTGATTGGTAAAGTACAAAATGGCGACTGGATGACGCTGGACTCTGAAAACGGCGTGCTGCGATTGGAAGTTGACGATGCCGAACTCGCCGCTCGAGCTCAAGCAGTTAAACCTGCCGAAGTCACGGAATACTGGCTGGATATGTTTGCCATTGCTCGTCGAAACGTGGGACGTGCCGAATTGGGCGCGACTTGGTTGATTGAAGATGATGTCGTGCTGTAAGCGACAAACTTTGATTAATATTGACACCATATAAAACATAAACACCTCCGATTGAATATCCAGAAAAGGACACTCATGAGCAAACTACACAACGCCCTCGCCCAATGCAAAATCGTTCCCGTCGTCGTCGTGGACGACGTGGCGCACGCTGTACCACTGGCGCAAGCTTTACAACGCGGTGGCATGACCGTGGTCGAAGTCACACTGCGCACTGCCGCGGCATTAGACGTGATTCGCGCGATGCGTGCCGCCTGCCCTGATATGGTGATTGGCGCGGGAACCATTTTGAACGAAGAAACGCTGCAAGCCGCACGCGATTCAGGCGCAGAGTTCGGCGTAAGTCCGGGGACCTCACCTGAGTTGCTCAAAGCCATCAGTGCTGCGCGCGAAGAAGGATTTGAATTCATCCCGGGTTGCGCCACACCATCCGAAGCATTAACTGCTTCGGATGCAGGCTTTGATGTCGTCAAGCTATTCCCCGCCGAAGTCGTGGGTGGATTGAATATGATTAAATCGCTGGCTTCACCAGTGCCACAGATTCGCTTCATGCCGACCGGCGGCATTCGCCTCGAAAAAGTCGCTGAATACGTCAAACAGCCCAACGTCGCGGCGCTCGGAGGCACATGGATCGCACCAGTGGACAAACTCGCAGCGGGTGATTTCGCCGGCATTGAGCAGCTCGCACGCGAAGCATACGACGCATTCAAAGCCGCTACGGCATAACTCGGCGCAAGCATTATGACCCAGATCGACATACTCTATGGCACCGATCAGCCCGAGCAATGCAACGGACTGAGCGAATCGCCCGTATGGGACGATAGACGGCAATGCTGGTTTTGGATCGACATTCCGAATCGTCGTGTCCATCGTCACTCGGACAGTGAACATCGCATTTGGCAATTGCCCGATGACGACGCATACGATCCGGGGGCTATTGCGCTGAGCGAAGCCAATAATCTGCTGATCGCCCTGCGTACGGGAATCGCTCAGTTTAATCCCGATCAAGCCACAGGTGACATTTCGCCAAAAATTCTCATTCCCGCGCCGTATGACACCGCCACCACACGTTTTAACGACGGTGGCGTGGACATGCAAGGCCGCTGGTGGATCGGCTCACTGTTCGCGCCGAAAACCCATGCCGGAGCGGGATTGTACTGTCTGGAGCGCGGTCAACTACACTTGGTCTTGGGCGAACAGGCCAACGCCGAACCCTATCAAAACTGGGGTGTGACCACCGCAAATGGCTGGGCGATTTCACCCGACAGCCAGACACTGTATCATGCCGATACTCAGGCCCACACCGTGTATGGCTATGATTTTGCAGCCGACGAACCTGTGACATCAGCACTGAGCCGCCGCCGCGTTTTTTTTCAGACCGCGGACACGCGCAACCATCCCAAAGCCACTGAGCCGTATCAAGGTCGCTGCGATGGTGCGGTAATCGACTCGGCGGGAAACTATTGGAGTGCGTTGTTTGAAGGTGGGCAAATCGTGCAAATCGCACCCGACGGTACAGTGCTGCAAAAAATCGCCCTACCGGCGAAATGCCCGACCATGCTGTGTTTCGGCGATGCAGATCTCAAAACCTTGATCATTACCACCGCGGGTACGCGCCCTGAAGCGGAGTTGGTCGAATTTCCAGCCAACGGTACGATTTTAAAATTACGCGTAGACACGGCGGGGCTGCCGACACGGCGTTATCTTTAGCCAATAAAGAGAAAAAAGCAAGCGTTTCGCTTGCTTTTTTAATGCTACTAAAAGTTGTAAATTGTAAATATTACTTCAAACCGTCGGCACCGCCTTTATAAACGCTTTTACCGTATGCCAAAGTAGCGGTAAATTCACGTTATCACCGGTTTTCTCACATACAGTGCCTTTGATGTCCAGGCTAAATGGAACATTACCATCTTTACCATTGTAAGTTGCGCCTTTGGCATATGCAGAGCGTTCAACTTTAATGGTTCGCATATTGCCATCGGGTTTACTGATTTCTGGGACTTCAAAGGTAACATTATCGCCATTAATAGTTGCTTCCCAAGCGGGTGAAAACCCATTCGCTTTAAAACGCGTGATTGAACCGTCATTCGCCGCTGACGTTGATGTGGAAGCAGCAGGTTGATTAGCAACAGTTGGTGGCACAGCAGGGGCAGCCGGAGCATTGGTTGCAGGTGCACTTGTCGGTGCAGGAGCGACTGGAGCCGCTACTTTTTCAGCAGGCTTTGAGCAAGCAGCTAAGCCCATGCACAGCAAACCCGCCATTGCGCTCATAACAAACGTTTTTTCACAATTTTCTCCCTTTGGGTTGATAAAGCTTCAATCACAATGATTGAAACGATAAAACGGGTGATTCGACAGCAAAAATTGGGCTTGAAAATTACCGGACTCCTGCTGCAATTTGATCTGCATTATATTGCATCATGCGCAAATAAGTGGGCGCATAGCCGGTTTTTTCAGACAATGTTTCAGAATACAGTTTATTGCCGACACGCACGCCCGTCTCAGCTGAAATTTGCTCGATCATTTTTGGATCACTGATATTTTCGGCATACAGCGCACGGATTTTTTCAGTTTTAATTAAATCAATCAATTGGGCAACTTGTTTGGCCGATGGTTGGCTCTCCGTGCTAATACCTTGCACTGCGTGAAAATCAACACCAAAAGCTTTCCCAAAGTATTCAAAAGCACGGTGCGAAACCACCACTTTGCGCTGCTCGCGTGGGAAACGACCTAAAATCTGCTCAATTTGAATGCTCAATTGATTCAGCTGATTGATATATGCCTGACCGTGCTGTTGGTAATACGTGGCACCCGCCGGATCGGCTTTACTCAAACCTTTGACGATATTGGGTACATAGTATTTTGCGACCAAAGCAGGATCTTGCCACGCATGCGGATCCAAACCACCTGCTGCGTGATCATGCTCATGCTCGTGCTCATCTTCGCCATGCTGTGGTGCTTTCAGTGCTGGCAAATCTTGGGTTGCAATCACTTTAACGCCTGCAAAACCTGAGTTCTTTTCCAAACGCTCTAACCAGCCCTCATAACCCAGACCATTGACTACAAACATCTGTGCGCGACCCAGTTTTTGCACATCTTGCGGGCTTGGCTGATACACATGTGCGTCTTGATTAATGCCAACCAAGCTATCTACCTGCACACGCTCGCCACCGACTGCACTAACCATATCACCCAGCAGGCTGAAGCTGGTGACCACATGTACTGCTGGAGAAGCAGTACTTGGAGGAACCGCTGCATTTGATGGACTCGGACTCGGTTGTCCTGTTGATTCAGCCTGCTTACCTTGACCGCACGCAGCCAAGCTTAAAGAGAATAACGCTCCCAAACAAATACGCCAAAAAAATTTCATAACCACTCCCTTATTTTTCAAAATGTTTTAATCGAATCACACGCGTGAGTACACCACCCACCGCACCAAACAACAGAGAAAACACATACACCAATCCAGCAATAAAAATAATCGCCGGCCCCGAGGCCCACTCGAAATGAAAGGACAACAACAACCCCACCACACCAGACACGAGTGCAATCAGCACCGAAATCATCAGCATCTTACCAATGCTGTGCGACCACAATCGTGCGCTGATCGCGGGTAACATCATCAGTCCCACCGACATCAGCGTACCGAGCGACTGAAAGCCAGCGACCAAATTCAGCACCACCAGCATCAAAAAGCCCAAATACCACATGCTTCCACGACCGCCAACGGAACGAAGAAAAATCGGATCGACCCCTTCCAGCACCAGCGGACGATACATCACCGCCAATCCGATCAAAGAAATACTCGACACAATCCCCATCAGCAATAACGCCGGCGTATCCACCGCCAACACCGAGCCGAACAAAATATGCACCAAATCTACTTGACTGCCCGATCTTGAAATCATCAAAACCCCCAGCGCCAGCGCCATCAGGTAAAAAGCCGCAAAGTTCGCATCCTCTTTTAAATTAGAAAAACGCGTTGCCAAACCGGCAAGCAAAGCCACCACCACACCGGCGAAGAAACCGCCGACACTCATTGCGGGCAAACTCAAGCCAAACCACATAAAGCCCAAAGCCGCGCCCGGTAACACCGCGTGACTCATCGCATCGCCCATCAAACTCATGCG
>CAYZVI010000080.1:0-6719 GCA_964481695.1 uncultured Hydromonas sp.
ATCCGGGTGTAGGTGGCTGGGGCGTACTGCTGCGCTATGGTGAGCACGAAAAGGAATTGTTTGGCGGCGAAGCGCACACCACGAATAATCGCATGGAGCTGCTCGCGGTGATTGAAGGGCTGCGTGCGTTGAAAAAACGCGCGCAAGTCGAAATCTACACCGACTCACAATATGTGCAAAAAGGCGTGACCGAGTGGTTGGAAAACTGGAAAGCCCGCGGTTGGAAAACCGCGAGTAAGAAAGCGGTCAAAAACGACGACTTGTGGAAAACGCTGGACTCGTTGCTACACACACATGATTTGAGTTGGCACTGGGTCAAAGGTCACGCGGGACATGCGGACAACGAACGCGCGGACGACTTGGCCAATCGCGGCGTTGCCAGTGTACAAGCACAGGATAAAGGATAATATGCGTTACGTGATTCTTGATACGGAAACCACGGGTTTTGAACCGGAGCTAGGACATAAATTGGTTGAAATCGGTGCGGTTGAAATGATCGATCGTCACCTCACCGGCCGACATTTTCATCACTACCTCAATCCCGAACGCGATTCGGACGAGGGTGCGTTGGCCGTTCACGGATTGACCACGGAATTTCTCAGTGACAAGCCGCTGTTCAAGGCAATTGCTCAAGATTTGCTCGAATTTATCGACGGTGCGACGCTATTGATTCACAACGCCAGCTTCGATACCAAATTCATTAACGCCGAACTCGCTGCGCTCAATATCGCGCCGATCGACACCATTTGCAGCATCGAAGACACCCTGCACATGGCTCGGCAAATGTTCCCGGGTAAACGCAATAATCTGGACGCACTGTGTGAGCGACTGGGCGTATCCAATGCACATCGCGTGCTGCATGGTGCGTTGCTTGATGCGGAGATCCTCGCTGAAGTGTATCTGGCAATGACGCGTGGGCAAGAATCCCTGAGTATCGACATCCATCATACGGCTGGTGATAATGCATCGGATGTTCTCTTGGATGTAAGCCAATTGATATTACCCACAATCATGGTTGGGCAAGAGGAGCAAACAACGCATCAAGACTACCTCGAACAAATGGCAAAAAAATGTAAAGATGGCGTGGTTTGGCAGTCATTTATGTTGTCAAACTAAAAAACCAACGGAAAAATCACCGATATTTTTAATCCTACTCTTGTTTTTATACACAATCACCATTAGACTGCGCGCCATAGCTGTTTAAATAGTTGAGCTTTATCGCTTTGAGCAGCGGCGAACCCATAAATAAAACTAAGCTCAACAATACACACAATCGATTTAGGAGTACAAAAACATGAAAAAACAAGTATTAGCAGCTTTGGTCGCTATGACCGTAGTAGGTAGTTTGACAGCATGTGGCGGTAAATCAGGCAACGCAGAGGGTGTAAAAGGTGACGTAATTCGTATTGCAACAGGAAGTCCATTGTCTGGCGGTCAATCAAGTGCCGGTCAAGACTTTGCCAATGGCGCAGTGTTGGCGGCTGAAGAGATCAATAGCAAAGGTGGCTTGGAAGTTGGTGGTAAAAAATACAAAATCGAAATCGTATCCGAAGACGACGCTGGTGATCCTAAAACGGGCGCTACTGTGGCTCAAAAAACCGCCGATGACAAAAGCATCGTTGCTGTGGTCGGTCACTACAACTCCGGCGTGACCATGGTGGCCAATCCAATCTATGCCCGTGCCAATCTCGCATCATTGACCGTGAGTACCAATCCAGACGTCACCAAAAAAGCTCCGAAAATAACGGACAATTTGACTTCTATTTTCCGTATGGACGCGCACGATGGTATGCAAGGTCCTGCATTGGCCGTATACGCACAGAAAAAAGGTGTGAAAAAATTCGCCATCTTGGATGATGCAACCGCTTATGGTAAAGGCTTGTCTGACGAAGTTGAGAAAAAAGCCAAACAACTTGGCGTTGAAGTCGTGATCCGTGAATCAGCAACCGATAAAACGGTTGATTTTAAAACCCTGTTGACTAAAATCAAAGCCGCAGGTGCAGATGGCATCATGTGGGGTGGTTATGACGACACCGGCGCGATCTTGGCCAAACAAGCGCGTGAATTGGGCTTGACCAGCTTCGTATTCATGCCAGATGCGGCGTGTACGCCAAACTACATGAAACTCGCGGGCAGCGCCGGCGAGGGTACATTGTGCTCATCAACCGTTTTACCAGTGGATGCGATGAAAGGTGGTGCGGATTTCACTAAACGCTATGAACAACAGTTCAAAGGTCAAACGGTGCAAGCCTATGCACCATTGACCTACGATGCGGTGATGGTCTTGGCTGAAGCGATCAAAAAAGCCGGTGCGCCGGATGCGACTAAAATTGCAGCTGCTTTGCCGGGTGTGAGCGTGACGGGTTTGAGTGGTGCGGTTGCATTCTTGCCAGATGGTGAGCGTAAAGATGCGGAAGTAGCGATTCTCGAAGCCAAAGGTGGTAAATTCACCTTGGTAGAATCGGTCAAATAATGGCTCGACTCTTGTCATACAAAACACCCCGATGAATGCTTCTTCGGGGTGTTTTTTATGTGTTTGTTAGCAATTCATTGATGTGATCGAGCAATTCGTTCGTACTCTGCGGCAAATGAGCCGAGTTAAACACACGAATTTGTGGCATGCCGCGTATCCACGTCATTTGCCGTTTTGCCAGTTGGCGCGTCGCGGCCTGTCCTTTTTTGATCAGCTCATCGTAGCCATACGCGCCATCCAAATATTCCCACGCCTGACGGTAGCCGACGCAACGCATTGACGGCAAGCCCAAATGCAGGTCGCCGCGCGCGCGCAGCGCGTGCATTTCATCCAAAAATCTGTCGTCCAGCATATTGAGAAAACGTTGATTGATGCGTGCGTGCAGCAGCGCGCGCGGCTCGGGGATGAGCGCGGTCAAAACGGGGTGAAAAGATAGGCGGTGCGCGCGTTGATGGGGCGCGTCCTCCGCCAGCCATTGCGCCATCGGTTTGCCCGAGATGCGGAAAATCTCCAAGGCGCGGTTGATGCGTTGCGCGTCATTCGGCTCCAATCGCGCGGCGGTTTCAGGGTCGATTTGCGCCAATTGAGCGTGCATCGCGGGCCAGCCGATCTCGGCGGCTTGCGCGTCAATCGCCGCGCGAATCGTGGCATCGGACTCGGGCAGCTCGGTCAGTGGCTCGATCAGGGCTTTGACATACAGCATCGTGCCGCCGACCAATACGGGTAAACGCCCGCGTGCGTGAATTTCATGGATCAGCCGCTGAGCATCTGCTGCGAACTGCGCAGCGCTGTAAGCTTCGGCTGGATCAATGATGTCGATCAGATGATGCGGGCAGATGGATTGCTCAGCGCGCGAGGGTTTCGCCGTGCCGATGTCCATGCCACGATACACCAGCGCCGAATCCACACTGATGATCTCGATCGGGCGTTGTTGCGCCAACGCCAGCGCCAGCGCGGTTTTACCCGAGGCGGTTGGTCCGAGGATGAATAGGGCGGAGGGAGATTTCTTAACGGTCATTGGGGTTGATCGGTGGGGTTGGACGAGTCGCGTTCGGCAAATACCTCTTTGGCTGCGAATAAGCCATTGAGTGCGGCAGGAAATCCAGCGTATACCGCCATTTGCATCATGACTTCAACGATTTCCGCGCGTGTACAGCCGACATTGAGCGCGCCGTGAACGTGAACTTTGAGTTGTGGCGTTGCATTGCCCAATGCGGTCAAAGCGGCAACCACGGCAATTTCGCGTGATTTGAGATCGAGTTGAGGGCGTGAGTAGATGTCCCCAAATGGAAATTCAATGAGGTATTGGGCAAAATCCGGTGCGATGTCAGCCAAGGAAGCAATGACTTTCTCACCTGCCTGTCCGTCGATTTCCTTTAGCTTTTGCCAACCGCGTGTGTAGCGTTCATTGGTGACACTGTTTTGCTCGGAGCTGCTCATGTATTTTCTCCCTTGTTCATCGACTCAGCTGAAGCGTTTTGAGATTCCTCGCCAATTACCTTTTGATACCAGCGGATTTTTTCATCCAGCGCATTGGCATACAAATTCAGTTCGTTCAGCTGTTGGTCCAAATATTGGCGATGCTGTTCGAGCATCGCCAGCCGTGATGACAGGGTGCGTTCTCCTTCGGCACGAAGCTGAGCGTATTGCCGGATTTGCGCCAAAGGCATACCGGTTTTCTTTAGGCGCAAAACAAACTCAAGCCACGCAACATCCTCTGAACGATACCGACGATGGCCATTGGTCGCTCGGCTGGCTGGGTTAAGCAAGCCTTCCGTTTCATAAAAACGAATGGTGTAAGTCGATAAGCCGCTTAACCGAGCCAGTTCACCAATGGTGAGAACAGGTGTCATCATGGGTTTATTCTAAAACTTAGAGTTAACTTGAAGTCAAGCGCTTTAAATAAGGTGGATGTGTGTTCTGATAGCTAAATATAGAGTCTTTATTTCAAATTTTTGAGCACTGCTAAAGTTGGCGCCGCATTATTCAGTGTATAGAAGTGCAGGCTCGGTGCGCCGAGGGCAATCAATCGTTGACACAGTTGCGCCACGACCTCTTCGCCGAATGCTTTGATGCTGGCTTGATCATCGCCGAAGCTGGCGAGTTTGAGCAATATCCAACGAGGGATTTCAGCGCCGCAGGTTTCGGAAAAACGTGCCAAACGACTGTAATTGGTGATCGGCATGATGCCCGGTACGATCGGTGCGTCCACGCCGGCTTTGCGTGCGTCTTCAATAAATCGGGCGTAGGCATCGGCGTTGTAAAAATATTGGGTGATCGCAGTATTCGCGCCGGCGTGCATTTTTTTGACGAAGTTTTTCAGGTCGTCCTGCGGGGTGCGCGACTGCGGGTGGTATTCGGGGTAGGCGGCGACGTGGATGTTGAAATAATCACCACTGTGCTCACGAATCAATGCTACCAAGTCGGATGCGTGATGCAGCTCGCCCATACCGCCCATTCCAGAGGGCAGGTCACCACGTAGGGCAACAATCCGATTCACGCCTTGGGTTTTAAGCCCGTCCAGAATTTCGCTGATTTTGCTGCGGGTGGCGCCGACGCAGGATAGATGTGGGGCGGCTTGGTGGCCTTGCGCGCGGATATTGGCAACGGCATTGAACGTGCCTTCTTGCGTAGAGCCGCCTGCGCCATAAGTCACTGAGAAAAATTCAGGGTTATGCGGCGCGAGTTCGGCCACGGTGTGCATGAGTTTGTCTTCGCCCTCAGCGGTTTTTGGCGGGAAGAATTCAAACGATACGGGGATAGAGATGCTCATGTTGTTTCTTTGATTTAAATGGTTTAATCGGGCTGGAACTGCGCGAATACGAAAAATTCGCGGTTGCCGTCGGTGCCGGTGATCGGGCTTTCAAAATAGTCTAATACGGCCAAATGCTGCGCGAGGCAGGCTTGAATAATGTTGCTTTGCACTTCGTTGTAGCGCGCCGGATCTTTGACAATGCCTGCTTTGGATAAAGCTTCGGCATCCAGCTCAAACTGAGGCTTGACCAGCATCAAAATGTGGCCGTTTGGTTTGAGTAGACTGCGCTCGATCGCCTCGAAAATCGGCAAAATTTTAACCAGGGAGATAAAGGATAAATCCGCCACCGCCAGATCAAAGTGGTGCGTCATCGGGGTGGTTGGGCTGATTGCGTCATTGCCCAGATCATCCCAACGTTCAGCCAAAACCTCGTCATCTAAATGTCGTGCATTGAGATTCTCAAACAGTGTCAAGCGCGATTCGGATTGGAGGCGCGGGTGCAGTTGATCATGCCCCACGTCCACGCCGACGACGTGCGCTGCGCCGCTTTGTAGCAAACAGTCGGCAAAGCCGCCGGTACTGGTGCCCAGATCCAATACGTTCAGTCCTGCGACAGATAGCTGTGTGTGCGCCAGCGCACCGGCGAGCTTCATGCCCGCGCGCGAAACGTATTTGTCGGTATCCGACGGGATAAGTTCCAGCAGAGCCGAGTTATCCAACTCATACGCCGATTTTTTTAGCGTTTGCCACTCGCGGCCATTGTGCCAGCGCACGCGCGCATCGCCGATCAGGCGCTGCGCATGCGCGCGCGAGTCGGCCAAACCTTGGGTGACGAGTACCTGATCCAGACGCGGCATAGGAGATTATGATTGTGGTGCTTTACTGGGCAGAAGCAATGAGCTGGAAGCCCATGTGATCAAGCTGTAGACAATTGCCGCCCAAAATGCCGTACCAAAGTTGTCAATGGTGAAGCCTTTGACTATATTGCTGACCAAATACAAAAAGCCTGCGTTGATCAGCAAGGTCACGATGCCGAGTGTGAGAATCTGTAATGGTAAGGTGAGAAAACTCACCACCGGTTTGATAAAGGTATTCACCAAACCCAGCACCAATGCGGCGATCAGGGCTGTGATGCCTTGGTCAATATGAACGCCATTAAATAAATACGGCAGCGCCAACAGCGCAACGGTGGCAATTGCCCAATGAATCAACCAACGAGCCATGATTTTCTCCTGTGTTAGACCAATGGAATTTCCCTCAAAATACTGAAGGATGGTTTCGTTATGCAATTTTGTCAGGGAAACCCTGACAAAATTGACTAACTCAATCAAGCCGAAAAATTAGAGGTTTAATTTTTTCGAATGCTGATTAGTAGCGGTAGTGATCCGGTTTGTACGGTCCCTCAACCTTCACGCCAATATAGTCCGCCTGCTCCTGCGTCAGCACGGTTAGTTTCGCACCGATGCGCTCCAAGTGCAAGCGCGCGACTTT
>CAYZVI010000081.1:0-6664 GCA_964481695.1 uncultured Hydromonas sp.
ACTGCATATGAGTGCAAAAAAACCGCAATTACGCGTTTTCCGCTTCGTATTGTTCCGCTGTCAGCAATGCGTCCACGTCTGCTGGATTCGCAGCCTTGATTTTGAACATCCAGCTACCGAATGCGTCGCTGTTCACTTGTTCTGGTGTGTCGGCCAATGAGTCATTGGTTTCAACGATTTCACCAGCGATCGGCGCGTAGATGTCGCTTGCTGCTTTAACCGATTCGACCACGGCCACGGCTTCTTCGGCCTTGACCACGCGGCCGACTTTAGGAAATTCCAAAAATACGATGTCGCCCAAGGCTTCTTGTGCGTGGTTAGAAATGCCAACGGCATAGATGCCATCGCCTAAGTCTTGTACCCATTCGTGGCTGGATGCGTATTTCAATTGTGCGGCTGAAGTCATGTTGTTCTCCTGTAGGTTTGATTCAATCAATCAGTGACTGCTGACGTGAGGTTAAAAATAAAATGATTTAAACAGTTACTAAAATCGCGCCATTGCGTACAAACGGTAATTTGACGACTTTGGCGTTCAGTTGTTTGTCACGAATGGCTACTTGTACAGTTTCGCCGATGACCACACCGACCGGCACGCGCGCCATGGCGATGGATTGTTGCATGGTTGGGCTGAAGGTACCACTGGTAATCTCGCCTGCGCCGTGCGCGGTATTAACCGCTTGGTGCGCGCGCAAAACGCCTTTATCCAATAAGATCAGGCCGACGACTTGCTCGGTCGCTCCGTCTTTAACCAGTGCGGCCTTGCCAATGAAGTCGCGCTCGGATTTCAGATCCACCGTCCATGCCAAACCGGCGTTCAATGGACTGACCGATTCGTCCATGTCTTGGCCATACAAGTTCATACCCGCCTCAAGGCGCAAGGTATCGCGCGCGCCCAAACCGGCGGGTTTCACACCCGAGGCAATCAATGCGTCCCAAGTGACTTCGACCAAATTCGCCGGCAAAGCGATTTCAAAGCCATCTTCGCCGGTGTAGCCCGTACGTGCCACCATCCACTGCGCGCCGTCGTTTTCGACAAAGGCAGCGTTGAACGGTTTGAGCGGCTCAGAAGCGGCTTGGATAAACGGCAGTGCGTGCCACGCCTTCGCACGCGCATTCGGCCCCTGAACTGCGATCAGCGCCATATCAGGACGCGGGGTGATGGTCAGACCGAAGTCTCCCTCAACGTTTTGCTGATTCAGCCACTCAATGTCTTTGTCGGCCGTACCCGCATTGACCACCAAACGGAAGTAATCTTCGGTAAAAAAGTAGACAATCAAATCGTCGATCACGCCACCTTCAGGACGCAACATGCATGAGTACAAAGCTTTGCCGGAAGTTTGTAGTTTATCAACGTTGTTGGCCAATACGTAACGCAAAAAATCACGTACTTTCGCGCCGTGAATATCAACCACACGCATGTGTGATACGTCGAAAATACCAGCATCTTGACGCACGGCGTGGTGCTCTTCGATTTGCGAACCGTAGTTCACAGGCATATCCCAGCCGCCAAAATCGACCATACGCGCACCAGAGGCGATGTGCTTGACATGCAGTGGGGTGTGTTTGAGTGTAGACATGGTATCCATCCAAAATAGGTGAGCAATCATTTGCAACGACGGTATCCCGCCATGCGCTATGGTTCCCTATTCTGTCCCTGATACCTGAGAGATTGTGGCAAATGCGATGATTTGCGCGCCCCTTCGGTGGTTTTCGCTGCCGTACTGCGGCGGAAAACGCTCTCCAGAAATTATCCCAACTCATTTGAGTTGGAGCCTGCCAGTCCTTTTGCCTGAGAGTTTTTGGGGTACACCTTCGGCGATCACGATCATCCAATAGAATACCGTGATGCTCTCCCAGCAGGTGGCGTAACTCTATCGGGAAAGCCCGTTTTTGTCAAATTATGTAGGTTCGTTTTTAATAAAACTTAACACCGTCTTTTGTAATCGGCCTGCTTCAAATTCAAATATATTTAAAACCACATGAAGAATTATTGGACACTCTGAACCGAATGATTTACAAAAAACAGCGATAAAAAACATTTTGTCATCAAACCAAAAGTAATAAATTTAATAAAAACTCATGACAGAACTGCTAAAATACGCGGGTTAATTCGGTGTATCTCCTCCAGTATCCTACGGGTGCACTCAAACGACATAATGACACACATATAAGAACACAGTTAAAAATACATTCAATGAGGAGTGAACCTTGGTTCCTACGAGTAACGTACAACCAGCCGAAACCCATGAAAATACAGAGTCTCTCTCTATCCACTGGGCACAAACCTCGACAGAAATTGAAGAAGTACAACGCCTGCGGTTTCGCGTGTTTGCCGATGAATTGGGTGTAACGCTGCAAGGCGAGGATGGCATTGACCGTGACCAATTTGACGAACACAGCCGCCATGTTTATGTTCGCGATACGCGCACGGGTAACGTTGTCGGCACCTATCGCATCATCACGCCTGATGTTGCAGCCAAAATCGGCTGGTATTCTCAACAAGAATTTGACATCAGTAATCTACTGCAATCCGATGAAGCCGCCACGCTGATGGAGGTTGGTCGTGCTTGCGTTCATCCCGACTATCGCAGTGGCGCAGTTGTTCTTTTATTATGGAAAGCAACGCTGAATTTTGCCAAAGAAAATGGTTATAAATTAATCATGGGATGCACCAGTGTACCCATCGGCGCACAGTTGCCAGCAGTCAAGGATGTGCAAACCATGCTGCGTGAGACCGGCGCTTACAGCGACCGCTTTTATGTAGCGCCACATATTCCGTTCACCGATGCAGAGCAAACCCCTGTCAATGCTGATGTTAAGGTTGCACTGCCCGCTTTATTCAAAGGCTATTTGCGTTTAGGCGGACGCGTTTGCGGTGAGCCGGCGTATGACGCGGACTTTCACTGTGCTGACTTCTTCACGTTCTTACCTATGGACGGCCTTTCGCGGAAATATGCCCGTCATTTTGAGCTGGCCTAATACTCTCTAAGCATTTGACTCATTGAGTAGCATATTAAGCAATTCAGCAACGCGATTATTCACATCATTGCAGTAAGTGCGTCGTAAGTATCGGCGTGCTACCATTTTCGATACATAAAAAGTCAGCAAGACATACACCCCCACTTTCAAAGGAGATTTACTATGATTTTAGTTATTAACTGTGGTAGTTCATCGGTCAAATTCGCGGTTATGGAACCGTTAGAGCAAGTAATGGTCGTTAGTGGTCTGGCCGAGAAATTGGGGAGCGATAACGCTGAAATCGCCATTAAAGTAGGCGAAAACAAAGAAGTTTACAAATTGGGCAATGCTGCGCACTCTGAAGCTTTGGGTAAATTGGTTGAAGTATTGAGAAACCACGGTCTGCTCGAAAAATTGACTGCGATCGGTCACCGCACCGTGCACGGTGGCGACTACTTCAGCGACTCTGTATTGATCACTCAAGAAACCATCGATAAGGTTACCGAATGTAACGCTCTGGCACCATTACACAATCCTGCGAACTTGCTGGGTATCGCTGTATGCTCTGAACAATTACCAAACTTGCCACAAGTAGCCGTATTCGACACAGCATTCCACCAAACCATGCCTGATTACGCGTATTTGTACGCCACGCCGCGCTCATGGGAACGTGACCACCACGTACGTCGCTACGGTTTCCACGGCACCAGCCACCGTTACATCACTCAAAAAACCGCAGAATTGCTCGGCAAACCGATGTCTGACCTGAACATCATCAGCGCCCACTTGGGTAATGGTTCGAGTGTTGCGGCCGTTGTGGGTGGTAAAAGCGTGGACACCTCCATGGGCTTCACACCATTGCCGGGTTTGATTATGGGTACGCGTACCGGCGACATCGACCCTGCGATCATCACCTATATGATGGAACGTTTGAACGTTTCTGCTGAAGCCGTATTGGATCTGATGAATAAAAAATCTGGCCTGCTCGGTATTTCTGAATTGACCAACGACTGCCGCGAACTGACTGAAGCGGCGAACAAAGGCAATGCTTCTGCACAATTGGCATTGGATATGTTCTGCTATCGTCTGGCTAAATACATCGCCGAATACATGGTTCCACTGCAACGCCTCGACGCGTTGGTATTCACCGGCGGTATTGGTGAAAACTCAGCGATCATTCGTGAAAAAGTATTGGGTCACCTGCGCTTCTTGGGCTTCATCGTTGATGCCGCAGTCAATGACAAAACTTATGGTGGCAAAACCGCAGTCATCACCACCGCAGGCAGCACACGCGCAATGGTCGTGAACACCAATGAAGAACTGATGATCGCTCTGGATACCTACCGCTTGACCCGTACTTCGGGCACTGCGGAACGCGTTAGCTTCGAGAACTACTGATTGACATGAAATGGGTGCGTGAACCTTGATACAATCAAGCGTTCATACACCCTTATTTTTTGATAAAGGACATTAAAATGTATGCATTGTATGTTGCGCCCATGGGCGCTGGTTCGGACATGAAAGCTGTGGCCAATGGCTTGGCTGCTGAGCTGCAAAAAGCAGGATTGAAAGTCGCACAATTCCAACCGATTGGTCAAGGCGTTGCCGTTGAAAAGGCGGCACAATTATTAGCAAGTGGTAACAGCGACCAGTTAATGGAAGATGTGATTGGTGCGTATTACACCGCTGCGGGTGATGCACAAGTCGTCATCGTCGAAGGCGTAGTCGCTGATTTCGCACAAACAGGGCCTTTGGCACCTTATGCGACGCAACTGAACGGCCAACTGATTCGCAATCTGCAAGCAGAGGTGGTATTCGTAGCCGCTAAACCTGAACAAGTACAAGCGATTTGTACTGACTTGGCGGTACAAAACCTGAACGTTGCTAAAGGCAAAGTGATCGGCTCTGTTGACCAAGGCGCGAATGTTGCCAGCGCCTTGAACATCGCTGACATCAAGGCGCGCGCCACTGCGCAAACCGAACAATTCTTCTCACCGCCCGAATTCCGTCTACAACTGATTGAAAAAGCGCGTAAAGCGAACAAACGCATCGTTTTGCCCGAAGGCGACGAACCACGCACCGTTAAAGCCGCCATCATCTGTACCGAGAAAAAAATCGCCCGCTGCGTACTCATGGCCAAGCGTGAAGACGTAGAACGCGTCGCCGCTGAACAAGGCTTGACCGTACCGGCTGAGCTCGAATGCATGGATCCCGCATTGACCCGCGCCAACTACGTCGCACCACTGGTGGAAATGCGCAAAAACAAAGGCATGACCCCAGAAAAAGCACTGGAAGAATTGCAAGACACCGTGATGCAAGGCACGGTCATGATGGCCTTGGACGAAATCGACGGTCTCGTCTCCGGCGCGGTTCACACCACCGCCAACACCGTGCGTCCGGCACTGCAAATCATCAAAACCGCACCGGGCTCCAACATCGTCTCCAGCGTATTCTTCATGCTCATGCCCGATCAAGTTTATGTATACGGCGACTGCGCGATCAATCCGAACCCCAATGCCGAGCAACTCGCTGACATCGCGATTCAATCCGCTGACTCAGCCAAAGCCTTCGGCATCGAACCGCGTGTGGCGATGATTTCCTACTCCACCGGCGTATCAGGCGCAGGCCCTGACGTTGAAAAAGTCGATCAAGCCACCAAATTGGCGCAAGCACAACGCCCTGATTTAGCGATTGATGGTCCATTGCAATACGACGCCGCCTCGGTGGAATCCGTCGGCAAATCCAAAGCACCGAACTCCAAAGTCGCTGGCCGCGCCACCGTGTTTGTCTTCCCTGACCTGAACACCGGTAACTGCACCTACAAAGCGGTACAACGCTCAGCCAACGTGATTGCCGTCGGCCCAATGCTGCAGGGTCTGCGCAAACCGGTGAACGACCTGTCGCGCGGCGCATTGGTCGATGACATCGTCTTTACCATCGCCTTGACCGCGATTCAAGCGGTGCAAAAATCGGCTTAATTTGCCCTGTGAGTTGAGCCAAATAAAAAAAGGGGCGCAGATTGCGCCCCTTTTTTCCACCTTCGTCTTCACCAATCCGATAACAACGCCTCAGCCTGTTGCAAAACCGTTTGTACAGCAACATCCTGCAAATCGGGCGGATAGCCATATTTCCGCAGGATGCGCTTCACCAGCACGCGCATCCGCGCCCGTGCCGAATCGCGGTGCGCCCAATCGACGGAGACGTTCTCGCGCAGACTCACCAGCAGCTCGTGAGCGATGAGTTTCAGCTTATCGTCACCCATCATCTGAATGGCGCTTTCGTTCTCGGCCAGGGCGTCGTAGAAGGCGATCTCCTCGTCGGAAAGGCCTTGCTCTTCGCCCCGCTGGCGGGCCGCGCGAATGTCCTTGGCCAGTTGGATCAGCTCCTGCAGAACCTCGGCGGTGGTGATGGCGTTGGCGTGGTACCGCGCCACCGCATCTTCCAATCGCTCCGAGAATGCCTTGGTCTGCACCACGTTGGCCTTGCTGCGTGAGCGAATGCCGTCGTTGATCAGCTTGCGCAAGGCTTCCAGCGCAAGGTTCTTCTTCTCCATCTGCTGGACTTCGGCGAGGAACTCGTCGGAGAGGATGGAGATGTCCGGGCTCTTGATGCCCGCAGCGGCCAGGATGTCCACGATCTCGGTCGAGACCACCGCACGGCTGACGATTTGCTGGATGGCCAACTCGCGCTCTTGCTGGGTCACTCC
>CAYZVI010000082.1:0-6619 GCA_964481695.1 uncultured Hydromonas sp.
AAAACTCCGATACGAGCAGCATCAAACAAGCACCAAAAATGGATACCAATGAAGTAATTGCCGTGGGCAGATGCATTTCAAAGAAATCAACGAACTCTCGGGACAATGCAACACGGGCAGAAATCGCTGAGCGATTTTGCCCTTGCAATCGTTGTTTCACAATAATGGGCACAGCTATTTCACTATAAATTCGAGCGAATGTGCGGGTGTCCACGCTGCGCCGAGCAGCACCGATTAGCCACATGAACAATACCAAAATAGCATAAGTCAGCGCGTGCCAGACATGGCCTTGCATAACCGCATTGATCGCAAAGCCACCAAACAGTGGGTAAATCAAAAATAATATATTTTCCAATGCCACAAAGATAAATGCCACCGACAGCTTGTGCCTATAATCTATCCCTATGGTTTTTAGCGCCTGCCACATCATTGATCCTCATCAATAGACATTTGATCGATTTCATGTCCACACACTTCGCAGAACATAGCCAATAAATTAAATAAATGCGCGGAGCGTTCTTCTCCAAAGAAATTAAAGGTTCGCTCGCTCAATATTTGAGATGCTCGTAATACCGGCATTGCCTTGGCTTTGCCCTGCTGTGTCAAACATAAAACCCGTTCCCGCCTATCGTTCGGACTTTCGCTAAATTCAATCCAGCCTTTTTCTCTAAATTCTTTACACACATTAAAAACAGTCTGTTTGGGTAGCATCCAATCCTCGCAGATTTGTTTCTGTGTTGTTTTAAAATCATCGGCTGATGCCAGCGTATATAAAACCGCGTAAGTGTTGTAGTTCAAACCCAATTTTTTGATCCAGCGATCAATCACATGATCCACTTCGCTGATCTGCTTACCCAGTTGATCAAAATTATAAACCCCGCTCATAATTAGTCCTAAAAATTACTAAAATCGTATAATAGTAAAATTTAAGACTAAATTCAAGCTATTTAAATACTAAAATGATAGATAGATGGATATTTTAGAAAAATAAGTTAAGATGTAATCGATTTTGCTTAAGTCACTTTTTATTCGTTTTTTACAAATACAGCACCGATTGATTGGATTGCTGACATCTTTTATAAGGAAATATATGAGTTTAATTGCTTGCGTCTTTATCGTCTTGGTTGCCTTAGAGCACCTATTCATCTGCTGGATGGAAATGTTCGCATGGGAAACCGTCGGTAAAAAAGTATTCAAAGGCGCCATGCCGGACACCATGTTCAGCGCGACCAAAACCTTAGCCGCCAATCAAGGACTGTACAATGGTTTTATCGCCGCAGGTCTGATTTGGTCTTTGCTAATCAGCGATCCGATCTGGCAGGTGTATGTGGCCATCTTCTTTTTAAGCTGTGTTTTTATCGCGGGCATTTACGGCGGCCTATCGGCCTCCAAGAAAATCATACTGACTCAAGCGTTACCTGCTTTGATTGCATTGACAGCCGTGGCTTTCTCAGCTTGAAGTACCATCCATAAAAAATCACCGCATGAAGCGGTGATTTTTTATACTCAACAACGCCGGTTTATTCGCCCAAACGTTTAACGAGTACCGAATACGGCGCAATCGTGCGAAACTCAAGCGTCAGCGGATGCGAGGTGTGATTCAAATACCAGACCGTTTGCTCGGCAGCCTCCCCACGCACAATGCGCTCCAAACGATCGGCGACGGTGCGATCCGCAATACCTGCTTTTTCCAAAGCGCGGCTCACCACGTCGATCATGGTCATTTCATCCATGCCTGCGCCAACCCAATAGACAAAACCGCGTTCGTAACTATTCACGGTCACGCAGGCGTAGTCTTTGTAGAATTTATCATCGTAATGGTACAGCACCTGTGTGCCTTCGTTCGGCTCAATCATATCGCGCCATACCGTTGCCACCGCGCGCGGATAACCGCCTTTGGCGACCACGGGGGCTGTCATTCCATGACCGAGCGACTCGCTTTCACGCACACGCCCGCCGAGCAAATCGTGTATCAACGCCGGTGTTGGCATGAAACGATGCAGATTGTTCTGGCGATTTTTGATCGCGCTGCGATAGCCCATGAGCAATACGCCACCACCCGCGACGAACGCGCGCAGGCGCTGCGCGAGCGATTCATCCATGATTTGCATCACCGGCAGCACCACGATTTTGTATTTGGAAAAATCTTTATCCACGCTGATGACATCGGTCATAACATTGGCCGCGTGAAACGGTGCGTACAGTCGCATGAATTCCTGCGTGAAATCAAACGCATCGGATTGCTGTTGAATCGCCCACGATTGGATATTGTCGTAGTCGTACAGCACGGCGACATCGGCGTGAATCGGCGCCTTTAAACTCGGCTGCTGCGCCACGTCGTGCATGAATTCCTGCACTTCGTGGTATTTACGCCCCGTTTCATTGTCAATATCAACAATACCGAGGCAAAATTGTTCTGCGCCGCGATCCATGCCGCGCCAGCGGAAAAACAGCATATTGTCGCAACCGCGCGCCATCGCTTGATACGCCCAGAGTTGCGCTTGTTTCGGACGCGGCAGATAGCCGATGTGGTTGTGCCCTTGCGCGCCCATGAGCTGCTCGACGATCCAGAAATTTTGTTGTTTCAGTCCGCGAATGTAGTCCAGCGTCATGGCGATTTCTGCGGATTTGAGCGGTTCTTTGAGTCCGCCCCAGACCGGATAATTGTCATAGGAGACGAAATCCAAATGCTCAGCCATGACGTTTTGGTCATACGCTCGGTTGAAAAATCCGCCGAATAAATTGTGCGTCACTTGCTGATGGGCACCTCGATGCGCCTTGATCAAATCAATTTGCATTTTGGCAAAGGCATTGATGCTGTCCGAACGAAAGCGCGCCCAGTCCAAGCGCAGCGCCGGATTGTGAGTGGTCACGGTATGCACCGGCATGGGAATCTGCGCGAAATCGGTGTAGGTCTGCCCCCAGAATATCGTGCCGTAGGCTTCGTTCAGGCGTTCGATGTCTTCTTCGTACACATCGCGCAAATAATCCTGAAACGCCAGATGGCACTGTTCGCAGTAGCATTGATCGGAGCCTTCGTGGCCGATCTCGTTGTCCATTTGCCACGCAATGATGGCGGGCTCGTTCGCATAGTGTTTGACCAGTTTGCTGACGATTTTTTCGGTGTATTGCTGGTACACACGCGAATTGAAACAATACTGGCGCCGCCCGCCGAATACGCGCACTTCGCCATTCATTTCCCGCGCCAAAATCGACGGATGCGTTTTCGCCAACCACGCAGGGAAGGTCGCCGTCGGCGTGCCAAACATCACGCTCAGACCATGCGTTTTGGCTTTGGCAATCACCTGATCGAAAAACGAAAAGTCAAAGTGCCCCTCTTCCGGCTCCATCTTATGCCAAGCAAATTCACCAATGCGAATGATATTGCAGCCCATCTCGCGCATACGACGCATATCGTCGTCCATCATCTCCACCGGCCAATGCTCGGGGTAGTAGTCAACGCCTAAATACATACGTGCTCCTCGTTTTGGTTCAGCACATCGAATGCGTACACGCACTCGTGCTGGTATTGCTCTTCGGACAACAGTCGCGCCGGATGATCGCCGTTGGATTGCGGGCGATGCGGACACATCTGCGTTTCAATGCACAGTGCATCGTATGAGCGTCCCACCACGCCGTCGCGCAAACGCTCGGCATCGGAATAATTATGCGCGTACAGCACCGCACACGGCTGATCCGTATATACCTGCATCCGCCGTCCACTGTTTGGCTCGTACAGGGTTGCTTGTGCCCGCGCCATATCCACACGATCAAAAATAAAGTAGTGATCAACCCCGCGCGCCTGCGTGATGCGCGGATCAACACTATTCAAAATATCGCCGACCGCGTGTGGCTGACGATAGTCAAAATCACTCTGCACCACCGGCCATTCATCACCATTGACCAGTAACTCTTCATTCATCGCACACACCGCATCGGCGTGAACCTGAAGCTGATGCGTATGCACCGTATCGCGCACATTTCCCGAAAGGTTGAAATAACTGTGATGCGTCAAATTACACAGCGTGGGCGCGTCGCTTGTGGCGCGATACGAGAGTTTAAGATTCTGAGCGGAGTCTAAGGTATAGCGCAACTCCATACTCAAATGACCCGCATAACCATTCTCGCCCGCTGGGCTGATCGTGCGAAACACCACCTGCGCACTACCATCGGGCAAATGCTGTGCTTCGTGCTGCCACAATTGATGCGACACGGCATGCGCACCACCATGCAACACATGCGCACCGCGCGACAGAGGCAATTGCTGCATTTGCCCATTGAGTTGATAACGCCCGTGGGCAATGCGCCCCGCCGTGCGCCCTATGGTTGCGCCCAAATACGGAATATTAGCCACATAGTCATGCATATCAGCAAAACCGAGTACCACCGTTTCTACCACACCCGCACGATCCGGCATACGAATATCCAACACACTCGCGCCCCAGTTCGTCAACTGTACGCTAAAACCCGATGCGCAGCGCAATTCATATACGACTGCGCTGTGCGTGCCAATCTGAGTAGCAAACGATATGAGCTCAACCTTCTGCATCGCTCCTCCTGTAATCATGAATGCAATAAATGTTCAATAAAGCGGTGAAAACCCGTCCGTCCCGCCACATCGCGTTTGTACACGCCCGCATCAGTCAGCACTTGGACGAACACCTCACCAATAGCGGCTTTCAAATACGTCTGTGCATCCATTCCCACCTCATAACTCGGTGCAATCTGCGCGAACCAGTCGCTATGCGCCAACAACTCGGGATGATGCGCCAGCTGATCTTCACCACGCAGACACGCCGCCAAATGCGTCATCGCCGTTTGCAAACGATCGGGCAACACCGCCAAACCCATCACCTCAATCAGACCAATGTTCTCTTTTTTGATGTGGTGTAGTTCAGCATGCGGGTGAAAAATCCCCAGCGGATGCACCTCGCTCGTGCGATTGTTACGCAGCACCAAATCCAGTTCAAACACACCCTCACGCATGCGTGCGATGGGCGTGACCGTATTGTGCGGCGTATCACCGGTGTGCGCAACAATATCCACCGTCGCGTCACTGTAACCTCGCCACACATTCAACAACTCATCCGCCGCCTCGACCAACTGCGCGGCATTGCGGCTACGCAGACGCAGCACGCTCATCGGCCAGATCAATTGCTGCACTTCGATGTCCGCATATTTCGACCAAACAAACGCATGCTCAACCGCCGCGCGACTCATGGCAAATTCGTAACAACCGCCCTGAAAATGATCGTGGCTCAAAATCGAACCGCCAACGATCGGCAGATCGGCGTTCGAGCCGAGGAAGTAATGCGGGAACTGGCGCACAAAATCGAGCAAGCGCACAAAGGTCGCGCGGCTCAATTTCATCGGCTCGTGCTCGGCCTTGAGTACGATGCAATGCTCGTTGTAATACTCGTACGGCGAATACTGCAAGAACCACTGTTCCTCATTGAGCGTTAATGGAATCAAACGCAAATTCTGCCGCGCCGGATGATCGACGCGCCCTGCGTAGCCTTCATTTTCGCGGCACAACAGGCATTTGGGATACGAGGCGCTTTTGGCCTGACCGGCGGCGATGATTGCTTTCGGGTCTTTTTCCGGTTTGGACAGATTGATGGTGATGTCCAATTCACCGTCGCTGCAACGATGTTTCCAACAGTTGTTTTTCGCAATGCGTGCCATGCGAATATAATTGCTCGCGCGCGATTGCTGGTAAAAATACTGCGTCGCCGCCTGCGAACTGCTGTGATAGTGCTGGGCAAATGCCGCCTGAATCACCGCTGGCGCAGCGACCAAACAGCCCATGATCGCGGTGTCGAGCAAATCACGCTGCGTCACCCCATCATTCGGAATCACGCCGCGCGTGAACGCATCGGCGACCAACACATCCAGCACCGGCTGTATCTGCCCCAAAGGTACGGACTCGGTGTGCACCGCGTCTGGCCACGCATCCAGTTGCAAAGTCGCCATCAGTCGGTGGCGCAGCGTGTACTCATCCGCCGCAACATACAAACCCTGCTCACGCGCATAGCGCATCAGCGTGTGCAAAGCGTGGTTCACATCCATAGGCTTCATGCTATTGACCTTTCACGCCGATTCGAGCATACGCGCACCATCACCGATGCGCACATCGTAAAACGTCGGCAGCATACCGGTCGCGGCTTGATACTGTTGCGCCACGTTCTGTTTGAACGACTCTAATTCTGCGGTGCGCACGATCATCACCGTACAACCACCGAATCCAGCACCGGTCATACGTGCGCCGACCGCGCCATGATCCCACGCCGCCTGAACCAATGCATCCAAATGCGCACCGGTCACCCCGAAGTCATCGCGCAGCGAGCGGTGCGAGGCATTGAGCAATTGACCAAACGTGCTGATATCGCCCGCTTGCAGCGCAGTGACCGCTTGTAAGGTGCGCTGATTGTCGCCAATCACATGACGCGCACGTTGGCGTGCCAGATCGTTTTCAATGACGTGTTCGTATTGGGCAAATTGTTCTGCATTCAACGCGCACAATGCTTGAATCGAAACAACTTTTTGCAAATCGGCCAAGGCGGCTTCACACTCGGCGCGACGCTCGTTGTATTTCGAGTCGGCCAGCTCACGGCGTTTA
>CAYZVI010000083.1:0-6563 GCA_964481695.1 uncultured Hydromonas sp.
CCGCACGGCTGACGATTTGCTGGATGGCCAACTCGCGCTCTTGCTGGGTCACTCCGGAGCCCGTGCTGCTCTTGACCAGCGCGGCACGGATCGCCTGGAAGAAGCCGACTTCCTCCCGGATTTCGCGGGCCTCGTCGGAGGCGGACGCCAGGGCGAAAGCCTTGGACAATGCCAGCACAGCGTCCTGGTATCGGCGGTGAGCGTTCTTCTTGCCTTCCTTGGTCTTCTCTTTGGCTGCCAGCTTCTGTTGCAGGTCGAGAATCCACTCGATGGCCCCCGCCATCATGACCAGGCGCTCCTGCGGCGTGCCACTCATCGCGGAGAGATAGTCGTAGCCATGGTACATGTCCCGCACGACCTCGTACTTCTCCTTCATCACTGCAATGGCTTGCGCTCCGTCAATGCCAGTATTTTCCTGGTCGTCTTTGGAGTACTGCTGCAGCGCCGACTTCAGGTTTTGCGCAATACCAATATAGTCAACGATTAGTCCGGCAGGCTTATCGCGGAACACGCGGTTCACGCGCGCAATAGCCTGCATTAGTCCGTGACCCTGCATCGGCTTGTCAACGTACATCGTGTGCATACACGGTGCGTCAAAGCCGGTCAGCCACATGTCTCGCACGATCACCAGCTTGAGCGGGTCTTTGGGATCGCGGGCACGCTTGGCCAGCAGATCGCGCCGGGCCTTGTTGCCGATGTGCTGCTGCCACTCCTGCGGGTCGCTTGCTGCGCCCGTCATCACGATCTTGACTGCGCCCGCGTTGTCATCGGCACTGTGCCAATCCGGACGCAGCTTGACGATCTCATCGTAGAGCTTGACGCAGATGCGGCGGCTCATACACACCACCATCGCCTTGCCGTCGAGGGCTGCCACGCGATCCTCGAAGTGGGCGACCATGTCCTTGGCCACGAGAGCAAGGCGCTTGTCGCTGCCAACCAGGGCTTCGACCGTTGACCACTTCTTCTTGAAGCGCTCCTGGTCGGCCTCGGAGTCCTCCTCGGTCAATTCGTTGACCTCGGCGTCGATCTTCGGCTTCTCTTCCTCGTCCAGTTCGATGCGCGCCAGCCGCGACTCGTAGTAGATCGGCACGGTCGCGCCATCCTCGACAGCACGGCTGATGTCGTAGACATCGATGTAGTTGCCGAACACTGCCGGGGTGTTGACGTCGTCCGCCTCAATGGGCGTGCCGGTAAAGCCGATGAAGGATGCGTTTGGCAGGGCGTCGCGCATGTACTTGGCGAAGCCATAGGAGATTTCGCCGGTCTTCGCGTCCACCTTGGCCTTGAAGCCGTATTGACTGCGGTGCGCCTCATCCGCGATGACGACCACGTTGCGGCGCGTGGTGAGCGGCTCAGCAATCTCGCCGAACTTCTGCAAGGTCGTGAAAATCACGCCGCCCGAGGCCCGGCTCAAGACCTTCTGCAGATCTTCGCGGCTCTCGGCCTGCACCGGCGTCTGCCGGATCAGGTCGCGGCACATCGAGAAGGTCGAGAAGAGCTGGTCGTCGAGGTCGTTGCGGTCGGTCAGCACCACCAGCGTTGGGTTTGCCATTGCCGGGTGTTTGACCAGTTGCCCGGCGTAGAACGCCATCAGCAGGCTTTTTCCGGAGCCTTGGGTGTGCCAGATGACCCCGACCCGCTGATTGCCCTGCGGCGAAGACGCCGTCACCGTGCTGTTCACCGCGTGACGCACCGCGTGGAACTGGTGGTAACCCGCAATGATCTTGGCCAGGCCCGACCCGGTTTCCCCGAAGACCGTGAAATAGCACAGCAGGTCGAGCAGGCGGCGCTGCTCGAACACGCCTTCGATCAGTGTCGAGAGTTCCGGCGCACCTTTTGGGGCAATGTCCGTACCGTCGGTGGTGCGCCACGGCATGAAGCGCTCAAGGTCTGCCGACAGCGAACCCACCCGTGCCGCAATGCCGTCCGAGG
Source organism: uncultured Hydromonas sp. (assembly GCA_964481695.1). GTDB lineage: Bacteria > Pseudomonadota > Gammaproteobacteria > Burkholderiales > Burkholderiaceae > CTSOIL-112. Next base: position 1,933 of record CAYZVI010000083.1, read on the forward strand.
TGACCAGCAGCGCGTTGGTGTTGAACAGCGGCGGGATCTGCTGCTTGTAGGTCTGCAACTGGTTGAACGCGCCCAGCAGATGCGCCCCGGCGCTGCCCGGCGCTTTCAGCTCGATCACGCCCAGCGGCAAGCCGTTCACGAACACCACCACATCGGGCCGCCGGTTGTTCTGGCCGTTGATCACCACGAACTGGCTCACCGCCAACCAGTCGTTCTGCTCCGGGTGTTCGAAGTCGATGAGCGCGACCTTGCCCGCTGTCAGCGTGCCGTCGTCGGCGTAATACTCGACGTCCACGCCTTCCGTCATCAGCTTGTGGAGGCGGCGGTTTTCTTCGAGCAATGAGGGCAGTTCGGACTGCATCACGCGGCGCACGGCCTCCTGACGCGCCTCCAATGGCAAACCAGGGTTCAAACGCGCAACAGCGTCCTCGAACCGCTTCTTGAGCACGACCTCATCGTGACTCTCGCGCTCCGGTCTGTGCCCATCGGGGCCGATGTCCTCCTCACGTTCGATGCTGTATCCCAGCCCTCGCAACTGTTCCAGTAATGCCAGCTCGACAGCGGCCTCCGACAGAAACGCCATCAGCTTGCCTCCTGGGCGTCTGGTTCCACGGCATCTTTTGCGACACTGGCGTAATGGAATTTTGTGAGTTCAGAGGTGAGAAAATCGTCCATCAATACCTTGATGAACAAATCCTTGGATACCTTGGTATCGAGAATCACCTTGTTGTTCTCTTCGTTAAATCGAATGCGGCCAGCAAGGTGAGGAAATGTCCTACAGAAATGGACGATGTTCTCGCCCGACACACCCGCCTTAAGTACAGGAGATGCTTTTGCAACCTTGGTAAATCGGCGAGCATATTTCACATCATCGAGAAGCTCTCGCAAGACATCCGGATTGGCCAGAAGCTCTGTCGCGACGATTGCATCGATACCCAGAGCGGCCTCGCGCTTGATCACATCGTGGAAACCGAAACTTTTCTCAAGTGCCTCAAGATTCAGCACCAGCAAAGTTCCATTAATCCTCATCATCTGGAAACCAGCACTGATACGCAGGAATTCGTCATTCAGCCGCTCAAGGCGACTCTGATGCTTGCGCAGGAAAAAACTTGATCGACCAAAGATATTGACAGGGGCCATGGTTTTGTACAAAACCACCTGCCCGGCGTTATTGCCGATTTCAACGAGAAGCGCCTTGATTGAAGAGAGGCTTGCTTGGTTCAGATCAAGAACAGGTAGAGCGTCTTGGTCAATTACGTTCTCAAGTGATGTCAGCTCTTCGGGGATGTCGAGATCGTAAACGTAGATGGCATTGACGCGTTCGTCCGCACTGGACAGAGCAAGTACAGAAAGTTCGTCTTTGTTGTAAATTTCGTCCTTCAGACTTTGCATGAATAAAGCTTTGAGTCCAACTTGTGCATCGGTTTCAATATCCAACTTGAAGGGGCCGGGATTCTCCGCATCCTTCATCAGCGCATACACGCAAATGCCGATATTGGCTTGGTCGTTGTAATAAGCCTGTAAGGCTGTTTTCAGTTCAACTGCGGTCACTTCATCCCCCTGACGTAGTAGATTCTTTCATCCAACTTTATGTAAGAAACCTTTTGGTTCTCTGCCAATTTTTCACGACAAATCAGCGTGATTCCTTCTCGCTCGCCATTCTTGAAAAGACCGCTGGCTCGGTAAATATGAAAACCAAGCAGCGCAAGGGATGGATTGGCATAAAACAAATCCGTCTTGATGTAGATGACCCCCATTACTACAAGCAGCAGTGCCAACACAATCATTTGTCGGCCACTGCCGAAATCGAAGCTGATCAATGGGACCACATAGGTGGCAAGAAATGTCAAATGCTCGTAGTTGATGTTTTCCAGTTTCTTTACTTCAAAGGGTATTTCATTGGCACCTTTCAAATCGAAGTCAAAGCGTTTGTATGCAAGCAGGCAGTAAAGCAAACCCAATATCGAAATCACGGGCAAAGGATTTTTCATTGCGAGCTCTTTCCAGCTCGCGACATCCTTGAAAGCAAAGAGCGAAGCAGGAGGCTCCACTGCGATAATAAAAAAGAAGATGAACAGTAGCCCCAGAGAAAGAATGTAAAGATCAATCTTCCTGCGCACATTTGTCATGGTGACGCCTCCTCCACAATGCGCTCGGCATCGGGAACACGCAGCTCCCCGGAGACCAGCTTGGGCAGCAGCGTGTCGCGCAGTTGAGAGAGGGAGCTGGACTCACGATTGTTGGCAACAATGTCTTGATGCAGAACCATCGCCATATCTTCGAATATTCCGATAACTTCGGATGGGGGAATGATTTGCGGCACGACATGAATATGGTTTCGATTAAGTGTTGGAACTGCCGAGCCTGCGTTGAACATCTTGAAGTCGAAGCCGCGTAGAAGCTCGTATGCATAACATGGTTTTGCTGCGCGAAACTCCTTAACCCAAAGCGTTGTATTCAGCGGCCAGTAATCCCCAAGCTCAAGGAAGACGTTGCCCAGTACCCCAGAGCGACCAGTCACAACGCCAGGGCCTTTAACCATGGCTTGATGGTGCGTTCCATTGACGCCGCCAGCCGCTATCACCGGAAACGGACCTTCGATTCGTGATTGAGTCGGCAAGTCGAATCCACGCTGCAAAACCAGCAGATCTTCGAGTGGTCCAACCCGCCACCCCTCCGGGATCTCCCCCAACTCCGATTCGACGAGGCTGTCGGGAAAGAGGTCGTAGAGGTGCGCGGGCAGGCCGGGCAGCGACTGGCCGCGCTGCCAGCGGCCTTCCATCTTGGCACGCACAGGTTCGAAGTCCACAAACCAAGCCTTAAACAAGGTGCGGGCCATCGCCTCCAGCGTTTCGTTCTGCTTGCGGTTGAGTTCGATCTTGTCGTCCAGCGTGCCGAGGATATGGGCAATGGCGCGTTGTTCGTTGAGGGGCGGCGCAACAATAAACATTTGGCGCAAGTGCATCGGGCCATAGTTAAGTTGCGCGCTGCCTGTCGCAAACGAAAGTATCTGCGATTGGTAGTAATGCGATATCAGAAAATACTTGAGAAAGCGCCGATCAAGGTCGGCGCCTCTTGGTCGCACACGTATGACGCTTGTGTTGAGCAAGCAAGGCAGATCAGAACTGTCTACGGTGCCTATTCGTCCAAGCGTCCCCGAGCTGGAGACTACGTAATCTTCAGGATCAAGGAGAAAGTGCTTGTACTTTCCAAGCGCTTCCTCTTCAGAAATATGACTCATCGCTGAACGATCCAAGCGACCGTCAACAAGGCACCGAATATTTACGAACGGTATGCCTTTAGGCACGTACTGCCAGTTGCGGATACCCGGACCTTCTTGGAAGAACACCATCTCCTCGAAAGGACGGATCGACCATCCATTAGGCAAGAGTTTAGCAATCTGATCGGCGTAAACGGAGCTCATTTGTACCCAAGCTCCTTTAGGTTGGCTTCAATTGCCGCATCGAGCAGCGCCGCTTCCGCGCGTTGTTCGCGCCACTGGGCCGCAAGCCGCCGCATCTTTTCCTCGAAGGGCTCGCCGTCGTCTTCCTGCTCCGCCGCGCCCACATAGCGCCCCGGTGTCAGCACATAGCCGTGTTTGCGGATGTCTTCCATCGATGCCGACTTGCAGAAGCCAGCCACGTCGGCGTACTCCCCAGCGCCTTTCTCACCGCGCCAAGCGTGGTAGGTGTCAGCGATCTTCTGGACTTCTTCGTCTGTGAGTTCGCGCCGGGTGCGATCCACCAGCACGCCCAGCTTGCGGGCGTCGATGAACAGCACTTGCCCGCGTCGGTCACGCAGCCCCTTGCCGGGGTTCTTGTTGCGGGCCAAAAACCACAGGCAGGCGGGAATCTGCGTGGAATAGAAGAGCTGCCCAGGCAGCGCCACCATGCAATCCACCGCGTCGGCCTCAAGCATCGCCTTGTGGATCTCGCCTTCGCCGGATTGGTAGGAGCTCATCGAGCCGTTGGCCAGCACCACGCCCGCCGTGCCGTTGGGTGCGAGGTGGTGGTAGATGTGCTGGAGCCACGCGTAGTTGGCGTTGCCCACTGGCGGCGCTCCGAACTTCCAGCGCACGTCGTCGCGCAGGCGGTCGCCGCCCCAGTCGGAGATGTTGAACGGTGGATTGGCGAGGATGTAATCGGCCTTGAGGTCGCGCAGTTCGTCCTTGTGGAAGCTGCCCTCGTTGTTCCAGCGGATGTCGGAGTCGATGCCCCGCACGGCCAGGTTCATCTTGGCCAGCCGCCACGTGGTGTAGTTCGACTCCTGCCCGTAGATCGCAATGTCGCCGATGCGGCCTCCATGCTCCTGCACGAACTTTTCCGACTGCACGAACATCCCACCAGAACCGCAACACGGGTCGTACACGCGGCCCGTGTACGGTTCCAGCATTTCGACCAACACGCGCACCACAGAGCGCGGCGTGTAGAACTCGCCGCCTCGCTTGCCTTCGGCACCAGCGAACTGGCCCAGGAAGTACTCGTACACACGCCCGAGAATGTCCTTAGAGCGGTCGCCTTCCTCGTTGAGCGCAATGCCGGAGATCAGATCGATCAGCTCGCCCAGCATTACTTTGTTGAGCGCGGGTCGGGCGTAGTCCTTGGGCAGTACGCCCTTGAGCGACTCGTTGT
>CAYZVI010000084.1:0-6410 GCA_964481695.1 uncultured Hydromonas sp.
ATGGCGCTTTATTGAAAACAGCCATTAGAGTCATTATGCAAAAACACATCCACATCCTCGGTATTTGCGGCACGTTTATGGGCGGGATCGCGGTGCTGGCCAAACAAGCAGGCTATCGTGTCACCGGCTGCGATGCGAACGTCTATCCGCCGATGAGCACGCAACTGGAAGAACAGGGCATTGAGCTGATCAGCGGCTTTGATGCGGCGCAAATTGAGCTCAAACCAGATGTGTTTGTGATCGGCAATGTGGTGTCGCGCGGCAATCCGCTGATGGAAGCGATTTTGGATCAGGGTTTGCCGTACATTTCCGGCCCGCAGTGGTTGGGCGAAAACGTTCTGCGCGACAAATGGGTGCTCGCAGTCGCGGGTACGCATGGCAAAACCACCACCAGCTCGATGCTCGCGTGGCTGCTCGAAGACGCAGGTTTGAACCCGGGTTTTTTGATCGGCGGTGTGCCGCGTAATTTTGGCATCTCCGCGCGCTTGACCGACGATCCGTTTTTCGTGATTGAGGCAGACGAGTACGACACCGCGTTTTTCGACAAGCGCAGTAAATTCGTGCACTACCGTCCGAGCACGGCGATTTTGAATAATCTCGAATTCGACCACGCCGATATTTTCCCTGATCTGGCGGCGATTCAAACGCAATTTCACCACCTCGTGCGCACGATTCCGCACAAAGGGTTGATTGTGTCGAACGCCCACGAAGCATCGCTGGACGAGATGCTGGCCAAAGGCGCGTGGACGCCGGTGGTGCGTTTTGGTGACGACAGCGTAAGTGCGAATTCGCAAGTCGCCAACGTCGGTGCGGATGACAGTTTTGACGTCCTGCTCGATGGTCAGCTGCAAGGCCGCGCAACGTGGGACGTCACTGGCGCACACAATCGTCTGAACGCCATCGCCGCGATTGCGGCGGCGCGTCATGTGGGCGTGGCACCGAAAACCGCGATAGTCTCATTGAGCCGCTACCTCATGCCGAAACGCCGCATGGAGGTCAAAGGCGTGGTCAACGACATCACGGTGTACGATGACTTCGCGCATCATCCGACGGCGATTGCCACAACGGTCGCGGGTCTGCGCAAACGCGTGGGCAATGCGCGCATCCTCGCGGTGCTGGAGCCGCGTTCCAACACCATGAAGCTCGGTGTGATGAAAGCGCAATTGCCCGACTCGCTGGTCGATGCCGATCTCGTATTTGGCTACGGCGCGAGCGCGGGCAAAGACGCACTGGGTTGGGATTTGGGTGAATCGTTGTTACCGCTGGGCGAGAAAGCGCGTGCGTTTGACGATCTGAGTGCCTTGGTGCAAGCGGTTAAAGCACAAGCGCAACCGGGCGATCACGTGCTGGTGATGAGTAATGGCGGCTTTGGCGGTGTGCATCAAAAGCTGTTGGATGCGTTGAACGTTTAAAAAACCCATTCCATGCAGATAGAAAACAAAAGGGGCTGAATGATCAGCCCCGTTGTTATTGCTTGGATGGAATTACTTGGTGAACAAATGCAAAGTCCACGGTAAGACGTACGCTTGCAAGGTCGTCATGATGCCGACGATGGTGCACAGAATTAAGCTGTGCTTCACGGTAAAGCGGAATAGGTTCGATTCTTTACCTGCCAAGCCCACAGCGGCACACGCCACGGCGATGGATTGCGGTGAAATCATCTTGCCCGTAACGCCGCCAGTGGTATTGGCCGCGACGGTGAGGTTCGGGTCAACGCCAATTTGATGTGCGGTCGACGCTTGCAATGAGCCAAACAGGGCGTTCGATGAAGTATCCGAGCCAGTCAAGAATACGCCCAACCAACCCAAGAACGGCGAGAAGAATGGGAACGCCGCGCCTGTGCCGGCCAATACCAGAGCCAAAGTCGAAGACAAGCCGGAGTAGTTTGCGACGAAGGCAAACGCCAATACCAAGCCGATGGATAGAATCGGGAAGCGCAATTCTTTTAAGGTTTCGGCAAAAGTTTTGAACGCATCCGCGGGTTTCATCTTCAAAATGATGATCGAAACGATGGCAGAGAGCAAAATCGCTGTACCGACTGCGCCCAGCAGGTTTAATTTATACACGGCATCGTATGGTTTGGCGGCAGCGACAATCGGTGCTGCTTTCAATACCAATTTGTCCAAACCTGGCCACGCGAATTTAAACGTGCTGAAGCTGTCTAAGAATGCTTGGAACGGTTTGATCGTCCAGATGGTCACGAATACCGTCAAAATCGCAAACGGTGACCATGCTTTGATGACTTGACCTGCACTGTATTCTTTAGCAGCGGAGCCTAAAGGTTTGGGTTGACGCATACCGTCGAAGGTAAAGATTTCTTTCGGTTGCCATTTTTTCAAGAACAAAGACAAGCAAATTAAGCTCACCAATGCAGAAGTCACGTCCGGCAGCTCAGGGCCGATGAAGTTGGCGGTCAAAAACTGGGTGATGGCGAACGACACGCCCGCGACCAAAATCGCAGGCCAAGTTTGACGAATGCCGCGCATACCATCCATCATGGCGACCAACCAAAATGGCACGATGATGGATAAAATGGGCAATTGACGGCCGGCGATTTGCCCGATGTGGTAAGGGTCTAAGCCAGAAACTTGTCCGGCCACCGTGATCGGAATACCCATTGCGCCGAAAGCGACAGGAGCGGTATTGGCAATCAGGCATAAACCCGCAGCGTACAATGGATTAAAACCCAAGCCGACCAGCAAGGCACCGGTAATCGCTACGGGTGCGCCAAAGCCCGCAGCACCCTCTAAAAATGCGCCGAAGGAAAAACCGACCAACAGCATTTGCAAACGTTGGTCTTCGGTAATCGACACCACTGAAGCCCGAATGACATCGAATTGACCGGTTTTAACCGTGATTTTGTACAAAAATACGGCGGTGACGATGATCCATGCAATCGGCCATAGGCCGTAGGCAAAGCCGTAGGCGGCAGAAGACAAAGCCATGCTCACCGGCATTTTGTAGCCAAAAATGGCGACGCCGAGGGCAATCAGTAGGGTGAAAAAGCCAGCGACGTGGCCTTTGAGTCGCAGCAGTGCCAACGCTACGAAGAAAAAGACAATCGGTAGTATTGCAACCGCAGCGGTCAGCCAGAGGCTGCCGCCGATGGCTGAATAGTTTTGTAACCAAGTCATACAGGGTCTCCTTTGTGTCAATCAATCATTTAAGCAATCGGCCAGGCGGTGAGCCATGGCGCGGGTGCTGTTTATCAATCACCAAATGCGTTTTGGGGTGCATTTGGCATGAGCGGGGACGACACGGTTCAGTGGGCTGAACGTGGGTGGCGTACCAACTGGGGGCAAGCATCGGTTGACGGTCGTTAATCAAACACTGTGAACATAGCCTGAGCGGACGAGCGTCGTGGGATTAAGACTCGTGCTGGTGCGTCGAGCCTAATCCGGATGCAAGAGAATGGGGTTGTCTCTGTTCATATGTCTCTCAAAGGTCAAATTGATTATTTTTGCTCGCGTTCAGCGATGAGCTGATGCAAGGTTTTTTTCGCGGGAACCAGCGGCGTGCGGTGCTGCGTCCAAGCGGTTTTGCGCGGAGCCAAGGCACGCAGGTTGGAAGCGGCCCAACCGAATAGTTTGTAGGTGGTTCGATTGCCAAAAATGCCGGTGAACGCGCGCCACGCCATCTGTTCGCTCAGGGTGTGTGAGGCGCCTTGGCCACGCACGCTGTGCGCCACCGTCTCGTTCGGGTCGCGTTGTGCCTCGGTGCGCAGGCGAATGAGCAAATCGGGAATCGGAATACGCACGGGGCAGACCTCGGCGCACGCGCCGCACAGACTGGAGGCGGTCGGTAAATCTTTGGTGGCCTCTAACCCCATCAGGTGCGGTGAAATGATTTCGCCAATCGGTCCGGGATAGGTCGTGCCGTAAGCCGCGCCACCAATACGGCTGTACACCGGACAATGGTTCATACACGCGCCGCAGCGGATGCATTGCAAGGTTTTGCGCAATTGCTCGTCGGCGTAGGCCTGCGTACGGCCATTATCGAGCAGCACCAAGTGCATTTCTTGCGGACCATCAAGTTCGCCCGAGCGGCGTGGGCCAGTGACGAGGTTGAAATAGGTGGTGATGTCCAGACCAACCGCACTGCGCGTGAGTAGGCTGTACAGCGGCACAATGTCAGAGAGTTTTGCCACTACTTTTTCAATGCCGGTAATCGCAATGTGTACCGGCGGCACTGTGGTGCACAGGCGGCCATTGCCTTCGTTCTCAACCAGACACAGCGTGCCGGTTTCGGCCACGGCGAAGTTCACGCCGGACAAGCCGACATCGGCGCGGCGATAGACACTGCGCAATACGCGCCGGCCGATTTGGATCAACTCGTCCACATCGTGCGTTTCGGCGGTTTTGAGGTGTTCATGGAACAGCGTGCTGATTTGCTCTTTGGTTTTGTGAATCGCGGGCATGACGATGTGCGTCGGCTTTTCATCGGCCATTTGCACGATGTATTCGCCCATATCGCTTTCTACGGCTTCGATGCCTTGATCGGCTAAGTAGTGATTCAGCTCGATTTCCTCGCTGACCATGGACTTGCCTTTGACCATCAGCTGGCTGTTTTTCTGCTGCATGATCTCGTGGATGATGGCGCAGGCTTGCGCGCTGTTCTCCGCCCAGTGCACCTGTACACCCAATTGCATGAGATTGTTTTCCAGCTGGGTCAGTAGCTCAGGCAGTTGCGCCAGTGAACGCTGGCGGATGTGTTCGCACAAATCGCGCAGCGTTTGCAGCTCGTGTTCGTCAGACAATACCGCTTTACGCTTGGCCATCAGCCCGTCCATCGCGGTGCGCAGGCTTTTGCGCAGAGGCGCGTCGGCCAGTGCGTCGGAGGCGTTGGCTTTGAAGGTTTCACTCTTGGGGTGGAAATGGATGGTTTGCGTTTTCATACGGTTTCCTCCACATCGCTACTGTTGAGGTGTGCGGGCAGTTGTGCCAATACGACTAAGTCGCGCGGACCGTGCGCACCGAAGGCCAAGGTCAATTGAATGTCCGAGGTTTTGGATGGGCTGGAAATTAGGACTAAATTGCTCGGTGTGTCCTGTGCCATATCCAAACCGTGCATTGCGCTGAAAAAGTCGTCGTACAGCGCGGTGGTGTCGAATAAGGCAATGTGCAGCGGCGGTACTAAGCTCATGCTACGCGGTTGCTGTGCATCAGGCCACAGTACCAGCGTACCGGTCTGAGCGATGCCCGCACGCACATCGGTAAAGCCCGCATCGACGTGATCGAACAATTCATCTTCCCACTGCTCCAATGGTCGGTCAAAAGCGTAGGTTTTGACCTCAGGGGTATGCTGTGCCAATGCGTTGTGCGCCGCTTGTCCGTGTGCCGTACCCATGGGCAGCACCATGCTGTTGATGGCTTTGTCGCGCACCACGTTGGCGAGGGTTTCGCCCCAGTTCTGCGACGTGACCCAATGCACTTGGGTGTTGAAGCGGCGCATGGTACGCGCCCAGTGTTTCAGTCGTTCAATTTCATTCGGCCATTTCGGCGTGAATTCGGCGTAATACGCGCCCGTATCCGGCTCGAGCATTGGTGTGCGTTGTGCGACGTTTAGTTTGGCGAAAATACGTTCGCGTGCCGTGGCGGAGTAGTTCAATGCGCTCATGCTTTACCTCCCGTGCGTTCGAGTAAGAAGGTCGCCAAATGCTTCGGTCGCGGCATGTTTGGTTCGTCTTTGGCGATTTTGCCGCCAATATTGAGCATACAGCCTGCATCCGCACTGATGATTTCGGTGGCTTGCGTGGCTTTGAGTGCCGCAACTTTGTCGCTAACCATCGCGCCGGAAATGTTTGGATGTTTCATTGAGAACGTGCCACCGAAGCCGCAGCATTCAGATTCGTGGTCATGCACCACTCGAGTGACGTTGGATAGGCGTTCGACCAGTGCCCAGCTTGATGTGTGTACACTCATTTCACGGCGTGCGGTGCAACTGGTATGCACGGCGACTTGGGTCGGTGCGCCAATATCTACAGGTTGATAATGCACAACATTCAATAAAAATTGGGAAAACTCAACCACACGGCTGGCAATGTCATTGGCGCGTTCGGCGTATTCGCTATCGGCAAATAGTTTCGGCCAATGATGTTTCATCATCCCGCCACAAGAACCGGATGGCACAATCACGGGCCAAGGCTGGGTAAATAAATTCAATTGTTCACGAGCAACATCAAACGCTTCTTTTGGGTGGCCGGACGTATAAGCCGGCTGCCCACAGCAGCTTTGTTCTTGCGGATAGTGAACACGGATACCTTGCGACTCCAGCAATGTAATCGCATCCATACCTGCTTCAGGCATAAAAATATCCAGCACGCACGTGCCAAAAAAATACACATCGCTCGGATGATCTGTGATCTGCCCTCGATTTGACGGACACCTATTAACGTAAAAAAGAGGTGTCAA
>CAYZVI010000085.1:0-6336 GCA_964481695.1 uncultured Hydromonas sp.
CGCCATAATGCGCGGCTTGAATTTCCGCGAGCTGCGCTTGTGCTTCGTACACTTCAGTGATCGGTCGATTACCAATGTCAAAACGGTATTGCGCTTCTTCGGCAAATGCTTTGGTGCTTTTGAGTTGCGCGCTCAGTAGCTGTAATTTTTGCTGCGCGAGCTGCGCATCAAAGTAGCGTTCGGCGGTACGCATGATCAGTGCCGATTCGGCACCTTGACGTTGCAAATCGGTCATCTGTGCGCCAAGTTTGAGTTGTTTGCTTTGTGCACTGCGCGTCGGATTAAATAATGGTTGTTTGGCGCTCACCGCCCACTGCGTCATCGTGCCATTGCTGATGGAGGTATTGAAATCAGCGCCTTGATTGAACATGCCCATACTCGGCGCGGAGAACTGCGCGCCAGAGGTTTTTGTTTCGTTACTGGCTTTACCAACTGAAGCGCTGAGCAATACCTGTGGTCGCCACAGGCTCTTCGCTTGGTCGCGCAGCGATTCGGCGGATTGAGTCAATGTGTCGGCCGCGAGGTATTCTTTGTCATTTAACTTTGCGGCAGCAATGGCTTCGGATAAACTCAAGTCATCCGCATACGCCATGCCGGACCAAGCCAACGCCACGCCGATGGCTAATTTGCCCAGCGCTTTCACTGTTGTTGCGGTCTGTTCTCGAGTATGCGTCACTCGTTTCATATCGTTCTCCACTTCATCTTTTTCAGCATCGTCATTACACCGATACCTGATGCTGCACCAGCACCGAGCTAATCCATTGTTGCAACTGCGCGGCAGACATCACGCCGCTTTGTCGTACCAATTCACGACCTTGATAGAACACCGCCAGCGTCGGAATACTGCGTATACCGTATTGTGCAGCCGTTTGCTGTGCCAACTCGGTATCGACTTTGGCAAAGCGCAGCGTGCGCATGGTGGCGTTCGCATTTGCAGCTTTAGCGAACTCCGGCGCCATCATCTTGCACGGTCCGCACCATGCAGCCCAAAAATCCACCACCACAGGCAATTCACTGTAGCGAATGTAATTGGCAAACGAAGCATCGTCCAAGGCCACGGGTTGCGCTGGCAAAATATCCACACCGCATTTGCCACAAGACGCTTGGCCTGTTTGATTCGTCACGGCACTCAAACGCGCATCATCAACTCGATTAACCGCTGAACATTGAGGACATACGACGTGCATCATGTTCTCCAAAAAATGACGTTTAGCAGCCTTCTTTAGCGCCCAATTTGCGGAAAATGGTTTCCGGCAAACACCAACGGGTAAACGCGCTTTGAATGAAGTTCAAACCAATAAACGCAGTAAATGCCAACCACCATTGATTCACAAACAGCGGGCTACCCGGCACACCCAACGCCAGTGAAATCAAAATAAAAGAACCACCCAACAAACGAGTTAATTGCCATGAAGTCATTTTTTCTCTCCTAAATATAATCAAGCAGCATATTTTTTACGATACGCCACGTAGTACAACAACGGAATTACCACCAATGTCAAAATCGTCGATACGAAAATCCCGAAGATCAATGAAATCGCCAAACCATTGAAAATCGGATCATCCAAAATAAAGAACGCGCCCATCATCGCCGCCAAACCTGTGAGCATGATTGGCTGCGCCCGCGTGATTGCGGACTCCACCACTGCGCGTGCGAACGGCATGCCTTGCTCCGTTTGCAGGCGGATAAAATCCACCAGCAAAATCGAGTTACGCACGATGATCCCCGCCAGTGCAATCATGCCGATCATACTGGTCGCGGTATACTGCGCACCGAGCAGCGCGTGCCCCGGCATCACACCGATGATGGTCAACGGAATCGGCGCCATGATGATCAGCGGTGTCAAATACGAGCCAAACTGCGCCACCACCAGCAGATAAATCAAGATCAAACCAACACCATACGCCAGCCCCATATCGCGGAAGGTTTCATAGGTGATCTGCCACTCGCCATCCCATTTGATCGAATAACCACGATAGGTATCGTCTGGTTGTTGAATGAAAAAATCCTTAACCGCACTTCCATCGGGTGCTTTGAGTTTCAACACCTCGCCGCGCATGCCAAACATACCGTACAATGGACTGTCGATTTTCCCCGCCATATCGGCCACCACGAAATTCACCGGCAGCAAATCCTTGTGATAAATCGGCTGTTGACGCGTGCTGTCGCTCACTGTCACCAATTCACGAATCGGCACACTCTGCCCCATCGCGTTGCGCACGGTCATTTGCAATAGCGTATCCAAATTGCCTTGCTGATTCGCCGGTAATTGCAGCGTCACCGCGTCGGGATATTTGCTTTGATTGTGTAAATACGTCGCCGTTTCGCCCGACAATCCCGCGCGTAGAGTCGCCACAATGCTCTGCTGCGGCACACCCAGCAGCGCGGCTTTGCGACGATCCACGGTGAGCAGCGTGCGTGGTGAGGCCGCTGGTGCTGTGTCGTCCACGTCCACGATATTTTCGGTTTTCGCAAACACCGCACGCACCTGTTTGGCAATCTGCGTGCGCACCGCATCGTCCGGCCCGTACACCTCGGCCACGATCGGCGAGAGCACGGGCGGTCCCGGCGGCACTTCTACCACTTTCACATTCGCGTCATAGCGCGCTGCGATTTTTTGCAGCTCAGGACGCAAACGCGTCGCGATCTGATGACTCTTTTCCGAACGATGGTGTTTGTCCTGTAAATTCACCACAAGCTCACCCAAATCACCGCCGCTACGCAGATAGTATTGACGTACCAAGCCGTTGAAGTTGATCGGCGCAGCCGTACCCGCATACGCCTGATAATTCGTGACTTCCGGAACCGTGCCCAGATACGCGCCCAGCTCGTGCAATACCGCCGAAGTTTTTTCCAACGACGTACCCGCCGGCATATCGACCACGACCTGAAACTCGGATTTGTTATCGAACGGCAGCATTTTCAATTGCACCAAACCGAGCACCGGCAAGATGATTGAAAACGCAATCAAGCCAAACACCCCCAAGCCGAGTTTAAAGCGATTTTTCGCGCCATTTTTCGCATCCAGCAGCGGATGAAAAATGCGCTCAAACCACGGACGCACTTTGCCGGACAGACCCTCATGATGCGTCGGCTCTTTACTCAACCACAGACGCGCCATCCACGGCGTCACCACGAAGGCAATCGCCAGCGACAGCAGCATACCCATACTCGCATTGATCGGGATCGGGCTCATGTACGGCCCCATCAAACCGCTGACGAAGGCCATCGGCAGCAGCGCGGCAATCACCGTCAAAGTCGCCAAAATCGTCGGTCCGCCGACTTCATCGACCGCACCGGGAATCAATTGCATCAAGGTTTTTCCCGGGTGCAATTGCTGATGGCGATGGATGTTCTCAACGACCACAATCGCATCATCGACCAGAATGCCGATGGAGAAAATCAGTGCAAACAAGGAAACGCGATTGAGCGTGAAGCCCCACGCCCACGAGGCGAATAGCGTCGCCATCAAGGTCAATGCGACCGCCGCACCAACAATCGCTGCTTCACGACGACCGAGCGCGAAATACACCAGAGCGACCACCGAGAGCGTGGCAAAAATCAGTTTTTGAATCAGTTTGACCGCTTTGTCATTCGCTGTTGCGCCGTAGTTACGCGTTTCGGATACCGCAACATCCGCCGGAATCAAAGTGTTTTGCAATTGCCCTACACGCGCCATGACCTTATCCGCGACATCAATCGCATTCGCCCCCGGTTTTTTGGTGATGCTCATGGTAACCGCCGGATATTCGCCAAACGCCGCGTCTTTCACCGCCGGATCGTGTGCGGTTTGCCCATACCAAACGTAGTGCGACGGCGGCGGCGCGCCATCGCGCACGTTCGCCACATCGCGCAGGTACACCGGTTTGCCATTACCCACACCAACGATCAGCTCACCGACTTCCTGCGCATTTTGCAGATATGCGCCGGTTTCCACCGCGACCGTTTGATTGCCGGTAAGCAGCTCGCCTATCGGTGCACCGACATTGGCCGACTGCAAGGCCTGACGAATTTCATGCACACTCACGCCGCTGGAGGCCATGCGCATCGCATCCAATTCGACCATCACGGCACGACCTGGGCCGCCAATGGTTTTTACTTCGCGTGTACCATCGACGCGTTTGAGTTCGGCTTCCAAGCTTTGTGCCACACGTTCAAGTTCACGCACGTCCGACTGAGGATTTTTGTTGTACAACGCCAGCGTAACAATCGGTACGTCGTCAATGCCTTTGGGCTTGACGATCGGCGGCATCACGCCCAGCCCTTGCGGCAGCCAGTCGCTGTTGGAATTGAGTGTGTCGTACAAACGCACCAGTGCCTCGGTGCGCGGCACGCCGACTTTGTACTGTACGGTCACCACCGCCATGCCGGGGCGCGACACGGACATGACGTGCTCAATGCCCGCGATCTGTCCCAGTACCTGCTCGGCTGGGATTGCCACCATGCGCTCAACGTCTTTAGTCGACGCACCGGGGAACGGAATCAATACATTCGCCATGGTGACGTTGATCTGCGGTTCTTCTTCACGCGGCGTGACCAGTACGGCGAAAATCCCGAGCAGCAGAGCGATCAAGGCCAGCAGCGGCGTGATTTGCGCATTTTGGAAAAAAGCGGCGATGCGACCCGACACGCCCATTTTGTGATCAGGTTCAGGAGATTTAGGAGATGGAGGGTGCATTTCTGTTTGACTCATGGTGATTCCTTTTGAATGCACGGAGATTATTTGCTCGCAGGTGCGGCAGATGCAGCGGCGGCCGCTTGAGGATCCACAGCGATTTCATCGTCCGGCAGCAATCCGGTCAAGACCTGCACCTGATCGCCTTGTGTTTGTCCCAAGCGCACTTGACGCATGAGGAACACGCCTTCGGGTGATTTGACGTACACCGCATTGATTTCACCGCGACGCAGCACGCTGGCATTCGGAATCCATACTGGGGCTGTCGTCGTGCCGTTCATGCCGACTGGCATTTCCACCCACACGCGCGCAAATGTGCCCGGCACGAGATCAATGTTGGTACGGCTCATCGGCAGACGAATCGTAC
The DNA here is from genome assembly GCA_964481695.1 of uncultured Hydromonas sp. GTDB lineage: Bacteria > Pseudomonadota > Gammaproteobacteria > Burkholderiales > Burkholderiaceae > CTSOIL-112. Next base: position 5,044 of record CAYZVI010000085.1, read on the forward strand.
CAGTGTGTGTGCGTGCATCCACTGCGGGCAAAACTTCCATTGCGGCTGGTACGAGCCATTGGTTCTGATCGGTCATGCCCGCCAATTCAACGCGTGCGGTCATGCTTTTATTGATACTGGTCAATTGTGTTTGCGGCACTTGCGCGCTCACACGCATCGCGGACGGATCAAAAATCTGCATCAGCGGCACACCCGGCATCGCCATTTCACCCAATTTCGCATTCACTTCGGTAATCACGCCGGAGAACGGCGCTTTGATGAGGAAATAGCCAGATTGCGCGGTCGCTGCGGCCAATTGTACTTTGGCCTGCTCCAACGCGGCTTTGCTGATGTAATTTTTACGATACAGCGCCTCTTGGCGCGCGTATTCATTGCGTGCGGCTGCCGCAGCTTGCTCTGCCGCCATACCATCGATGCGCAGCAACAATTGCCCCGCCGCCACGCGATCGCCGGCACGCACGCGAATGTCAACCACATTGCCTGCGACCTGCGCGGCAATGACGCTTTGGCGCACTGATTCAACCACGCCATCAAAACTCGTCTGGCCAGCGCTACCGCCCGCGACCACTTTGAGCGTCGGTAAACTCGGTGCTGCACTTTTCGCGTTGGTCGTTGTTGTCGTTGTTGTTGTCGGATGCGATGATTGACGTCCCAACGTCCACCAGCCCACAGCTGCCGCCAATGCCACAGCCAATACGATCAATCCTGTTTTGCGATTCAGTTTCATAGCACACCTCATGTGATTATTGCGGATATTATACACAATTTAACCAAATGGTTAATTAGTTAAATTGTTGTTTTGTTACAATAATCAGTGCTTTAACTCTTTTTCCACATTAACTTCGAGTAAGATACGCGCCATGAATACCAAAGAAATGACACCTGCTACCATGCAAGCGGTTGCACGTTACTTTCACGTGCTATCCGACCCGACGCGCCTGACGATCCTCAATGAGTTGCGTCAAGGCGAACGCAATGTCGGCGAACTGGCACAAATCTGTGGCTACACCGCTGCGAATATCTCGCGCCATTTATCTCTACTCGCGCAACAGGGCGTAGTCAGTCGCAATAGCCAAGGCAACAGCGCGTACTACAGCATCGCGGATGAAGCGGTATACGAGCTGTGCGATGTGGTCTGTGGCAATATTGTCAAACATCTGCAAAAACAGCAATTAGAGCAGCAAAACTTACTCGCTGAAGTGACCGGTCAGCGTTGATATGTTTTGCCTAAAATAACAAAAGCCCACGCCTGCATCGCATCGTTGGCCGGTTTCATCGGCGCATCCATGAAGC
>CAYZVI010000086.1:0-6329 GCA_964481695.1 uncultured Hydromonas sp.
GCAACAGCACCAACTCGAACAAATCTTCGCCGAGGACGGCTCGCTCGCACGCGCACTGCCCTATTTCAACGCCCGCCCTGAGCAGCTGGAAATGGCGCAATCCGTCACCCAAGCGATTAACAACGTCGACAGCGCGATTCTCGAAGCCGGCACCGGCACGGGCAAAACCTTTGCCTATCTCGTTCCGACATTGCTTTGGGGGGGCAAAACCATCATTTCCACGGGTACAAAAACCCTGCAAGATCAATTATTTGAACGCGATCTACCGACCATCCGCGACGCGCTGCGCGTGCCCGTCACCATAGCGCTACTCAAAGGCCGCGCCAACTACGTGTGCCACTATCACCTCGACCGCATCCTGATGAACGGGCGGCTGCTTGGACGCGATGATGCCAAACATCTCAAACGCATCAAATCCGACCTATCGCTGGTCAAGCGCGGCGATAAAGCCGAATGGCCGGACATCCCCGACGACGCGCTGGTCTGGACGCAAGTGACCTCAACGCGTGAAAATTGTCTCGGCTCGGATTGCCCGAACCACAAAGAATGCTTCGTCATGCAGGCACGCAAAGACGCGCAAGCCGCCGACGTAATCGTGGTCAACCACCATCTATTTTTTGCCGACGTGATGCTGCGCGAGGAAGGCATCGCCGAGCTGCTGCCCGCAGTCAATACCGTGGTATTTGACGAAGCACACCAAGTTCCCGAAGTCGCCAGCGTATTTTTCGGCCAACAGGTTTCCACTGCCCAAGTGATTGATTTAGCGCGCGACTTGCTCGCAGAGGGCATCACGCATGCGCGCGACGCTACCGATTGGCGCGAGGTCAAAGACACGCTGGAGCGCGCGGCCAAAGACGTGCGCATCGCCTGCGGCGACAACGGCCGCTGGAGCGTGGATCAGTTGCCGAGCCACTCGCCGATTTGGGACGCATTGGACAAATTGCAGCAGGTCATGGACGACACGCAAACCATCATCGAACCGGCGTGCGAGCGCGCCGACACGATTGAGCAGCTCGCGCGGCGCTTGGATGAATTGAGCGAGCAGTTCCAACAATGGCGCAAACTACAAAACAGCGACGTGGTGCGCTGGGTCGAAGCCTTCTCGCACACCGTGCGCCTAAACGCCACGCCGCTCTCGGTCGCCGAGCCGTTCACGCGCCAACGCGAGGCCGAGCATCCGCGCAGCTGGATTTTCACCTCCGCCACGCTGTCCATGCGCAACGACTTTACACTGTTTCAGGAGCAACTGGGATTGCACGACGCGCACACCGCAACATGGGACAGTCCGTTCAAATTTGCTGAGCAAGGTCTGCTGTACGTGCCGAACGGCTTGCCCGAACCACACGAGCGCAGCTATGGTAACACCATCCTGCAAAAAATCTGGCCGATGCTGCGCGCCTCGAATGGCCGCGCATTTTTACTCTGCACCACACTGGCGGCGGTCAAACGCTACGGCGCGTGGCTGGCCGAGCAGATCGAGGAGCACGATTTGGACTGGACGCTGTTGATCCAAGGCGAAGCCTCGCGCACCGAACTGCTCAATCAATACCGCGCAGCAAAAAATCCGGTACTCGTTGGCTCGCAAAGTTTCTGGGAAGGCGTGGACGTACGCGGCGAGGCGCTGTCCTTGGTCATCATCGACAAACTGCCGTTCGCGCCGCCGGACGATCCGGTACTCGCGGCGCGCCTGCGCGTGCTCGAGGAGCGCGGAGAAAATGGCTTTATGGCATATCAAGTACCACAAGCGGTCATCAACCTCAAGCAAGGCGCAGGACGATTGATTCGTTCCGAAACCGACCGCGGCGTCCTCATGATCTGCGACGCGCGACTGGTGACCAAACGCTACGGCGGCCGCATTTGGCAAAGCCTGCCGCCCTTTGCCCGCACGCGCGAGGAGTCGGTGGCGTGCGCGTTTTTTGAAGGCGAGAAGCCTACGTAATCACCCAATCAATCTTGATTAATGACACCCAAATGAACAAGCGCATTGAAAATACCATCGTCTTCAATATCGCTGGTGACGTATTGTGCAATCTCTTTTAATTCTGCGCGTGCATTGCCCATCGCCACACCTACACCCACGTGGGCGAGCATTTCAAGGTCATTGACCCCATCACCAAAAGCCATGACATGCTCGGCGCTGTAGCCCAGATGCTGAGCAATACTTTGTATACCTCGGGCCTTTGAACCCGTGGCATCAAGTAAATCTACGGCATATGGATGCCAGCGCAGCACTTTGAGATCGTCACCGAGTACGCCCGAGTTATGAATCACATCATCCTCACTGGCTGTGTAAAAGGCCAGCATCTGATACACCTCGTGTCGCTGATAATAGTGTTTATCAATGATGCAGTGGGCGAGTATAGGATCCAGCGCCGCATGCATCTGCGGACTGGTCGCCGATACGGCGATACTTTCATTGCTGACAAAGCCATAGATGATGCCCTGAAGCTCAAAAAATTCAATCAACCGTTCAATGCGCGCGGTGCTGATGGGATGCCGCTCAATCAGTTGCCCTTGATAGCTGTTGTGCTGACCGTTGATGGTGACCATGACTTCAATTTGCTCTTGCTCAATCAGCTCGTTAATCACGTCGGGAAAAAAACCGCGCGCCCGTCCGGTGGCGATGCCGGGGACGATACCACGCTGTTTGAGTTTGCGAATAGCGCTGTAGACGCTGGGCGGAATGTAGGCTTTATTTTTGACGTATAGGGTATCGTCGATATCGAAAAACACCAGTTTGATTTGCTTTGAGTGCATCATATTGGTCACGGTTAGCCTTTTGATTTTATTTGTTTTCCCGCATTTTACTCCGCAACAAATACCTTGGTTAAATTTTATGGATCGGATATTGTTTCGCCCCCACATTACCTCCATCAGTGTAAAGTTATGTTCTTCTGGGCAAAAAAGGTCAACGTTTCTCCCGATTTATTTGTTAGTATGTCCGTGCTTGCCAATGACGCGATCCGTCAGCGAATGAAGTGAACTGCGCTCAGGCACATCAAAGACAAGCAAACCATGAAAGGATTCACATGAAATTTTTAGAAAATCGTCTGCACTCCACTTATTTCAAGCGTGCCGCTATGGCTATGGGACTGTCCGTTGGCGCAATGAGCATGGCGCAAGCAGGTGCAATCGAGGATTTACAAAACTTTAACCGCGATTTTAAATCAGCTTCAGGTAGCTTCACGCAACAAGTCAAAGGTAAAAGCGTGAAATCCAGCTCCGGCTCGTTCGTTTTCTCGCGTCCGGGTAAATTTCGCTGGACCTACACAAAACCATACGAACAAATTTTGATCAGCGATGGCAAAACCTTGACCATGTACGACAAAGATTTGAAACAAGTGACCAAACGTTCACTCGGCAGCGCGATTGGCTCTTCTCCTGCTGCGGTACTGTTCGGTAGCGGCGATTTATCCCAAAATTTCACATTGAGCGATGCGGGTGAACGTGACGGACGCAATTGGGTTTATGCCAAGCCCAAAGGCCAATCGAGCTTTTCCAGCGTGAATATCGGTATGAAAAATGGCGTACCGGATGCCGTGGTGCTGTACGATAATTTGGGTCAAACCACAATTTTGTTCTTCTCTGGCTTCACGAAAAACCCGAGCGTTTCTGCCGGTACATTTAGCTTCACCCCGCCAGCAGGCACTCGAGTAGGAAAGTAAGCGCCTATGCAGGTTATGCAGCTTAGAGAAATTTAGTCTCTCTTGATCCAAACAAAAAACCTCTCGAATCCGAGAGGTTTTTCATTAATGCGGGTGTCGAGATTATTTTGACAATACCACTTCCACGCGACGCGCTTCGGCATTGTTACCCGAACCTTGGCTTTGTTCCGGTTTTTTCAACTCAACTTGTTCTGCTGGCACGCCCAATGCAATCAATGCATCACGCACAGAGAACGCACGTTTTTTAGCCAATTCTTGGTTTTGCGCCAGATTACCGGTGCTGTCATGGTAACCAGAGATGACTGCTTTCTGACCGGCTTTTACACCTTTAACCACATCAGCCAACGCTTCGTTACTGCCTTTAGCGATATCTGCTTTACCCGAAGCAAAGTAGAATTTAACAACGCCATTATCAACAATCACGGCTGAATCATTTGCACCCAGCTTAGCCACATCAGCTACAGTGCCAATAGCAGAGCCAACCGCACCCGCTACAGTACCCGCTGCATTTGCGGCCGCATTAGTTGCATCGTTTACTGCTGCGGTTGCCGCGCCAGCGACCGCTCCAGCTGCGCCAGCAACAGCGCCCGCAGCATCAGCCGCCGCACCATGTGCTGTGCCGCCGTGTGCGGCATTGGCTGAAGCCGCTGTGGCCGTGCCACCTGATTTAGCAGCATCACTGCCGCCACCGCTACCCACATACGCGCCGAAGGTAATTACGCTACCTACCAGCAAAGTTACGATACCGGCCAATAAGCCCAATACGAACCGCTGATCATTGTCTTTATCGTCATCAGAATACATCTTTGCTCCTTTGGTTTGAAATGATTTAACTCGAAAATTATACGCGATTTTTAATGAATTCTGAAAATTTTATGGAGATAACAATCGCCATTTAATATGCCTTTAAACAAACTGGTACAATCAGTCATCATTTTAATTAGAGATGGTTATGCGTATATTAAAAGTATTGGGACTTGGTTCCGCTCAAGCTGAGCCGGACACAGCGACGCTTTCACTGGATATTGTGGGTAAAGCAGTCGATTATGCCACGGCTATGGCTCAGCTTAACAGTACCACCGAGCAATTCAAACTGGCGTTGGCTCAGGCTCAGCTTCCGATGATCAGTCTGAAAACCACAGATTTTTCGATCAATACAGAAACTAAATACGAAGATGGGCAAAGCATTGATATTGGTTTTCGTGCCGCGCACTGTATGAACATTGTTCTAAACAATGACAAAGTCCTTTTAAATCAATTGATTGAAGTCATCACACACAGCCAAAGCAATGCTCAATTTCGCGTGTCTTTTTCTCTCAAAGATAACGAGCATTTGCATCAACAAGCATTAACCCGCGCCGTGGAAAATGCTCGAACGAACGCTGAAATTATTGCGGCAGCCGCTGCCGTGAGCTTAGGTCAAATTTTGGAAATTCGTTACGGCGATTTATCTGAGCCAGCTTCTCACATATATGGCGGAACGCGCGAAATAGCCATGTATGCCAAGGCTGACATTGAACCACAGGATATTCAGGTACAAGAGAGTGTACTCATGATATTTGAGCTATTGGGCTAATCGAATCAAAATGGCCGAACAATACTTATCCATCACCGAGTTAAATCAACGTATTGCCGCATTGTTGGAGCGCAATGTACCGCTGCTGTGGGTGCAAGGCGAAATATCCAACCTCACCCGTGCGGCCAGCGGTCACTGGTACTTTTCGCTCAAGGACGAAAAAGCGCAGGTGCGTGCGGTGATGTTCCGCCCAAAGGTCAATCTGCTGAACTGGCAACCGCGTGAAGGCGACGCGGTACAAGCTTACGTGTCCGCCGGACTGTACGCGCCACGCGGTGATTTTCAGCTCACGGTAGAGACCTTGCGACCAGCAGGTATGGGCACGCTGTACGAACGCTTTCTCAAACTCAAGGCACAACTTGAGCACGAAGGCCTGTTTGACCCCGACACGAAAAAAGAATTGCCCTACTTCATCCGCACAGTCGGCATCGTCACCTCACCGCAAGCCGCCGCACTGCGCGATGTCGCGCATACGCTGGCACGCCGTGCGCCGCACATCGAATTGCAACTGTACCCCACGCTGGTTCAGGGTGAGCTCGCCGCTGGGCAAATCGCACAAGCCATCGCAAAAGCCAATCAAAACAAAGAATTGGATGCACTACTCATCATCCGTGGTGGCGGCAGTTTGGAAGATTTATGGGCATTCAACGAACCAGAGGTCGCCCACGCGATTTTCAAAAGTCGTCTGCCGACCATCAGCGGTGTCGGTCACGAGACCGACACCACGATCGCTGATTTCGTCGCCGATGTACGAGCCGCCACACCCACGGCTGCAGCGGAACTGATCAGCAGCCCGAGTGCGGACGACTGGCTGGCCGAATTGGACGCCATACAGCGCACCTTAGCCCGCGCCATGCGGCAGACGCGGCAACAGGCCGAGCAGCGGCTGGATCGCGCACTGTTGGGGCTACTCACGCCCGCGCAGCAATTGACGCACAAACACATGCAATTGCAGCAGCTGTGGACACGTGCCAGTCACGCCATCACACGACGCTTGGATGCGAATGCACAACGCACTCAACACCTGAGTTATCGCTGGCAGCGCGCCCGCCCGAATCTCTCTGAGCAGGCCAACGCACTGACGGATC
>CAYZVI010000087.1:0-6251 GCA_964481695.1 uncultured Hydromonas sp.
CCGATTTACCATATTTTGCGGCCTCTTCCAACACATAGCGCAAGGTCGTGATAAACGTATAAATGCGACAACCCAAATCCTGCAAATCCACCAGCAGCACATCAAAGCTGTCCATCATTGCAGCCGTCGGACGACGCACCTCACCATACAGGCTAAACACCGGAATGCCGTGCGCAGGATCGGTGTAGTCCGGCGACTCCACCATATTGTCCTGCTTGTCACCGCGCAAACCATGCTGCGGGCCAAATGCCGCCGACAGCTTGATATCCGGAACTTGTGCCAACGCGTCCAAGGCGTGATCCAACTCTGGTGTGACCGAAGCCGGATGCGCCAAAAGCGCCACACGACGACCGCGCAGCTCGCGCTGCAAATCGGCGTCGGAGAGCAGTCGATCCAGTCCAAATAATACGGTGTGATGAGAGGTTGTTATCGTTGCATTCATATTGAATTGATAGTTGAAAATTTATAGTTGAATTTGGGTTAATTGGCTACGTGCAAAGGTAATACAAATTGTGTGCGTAAATGAAAATCCGGCTTTTCAATATCATCGTGCCGCATGGCCCAATACGTTTTATGACCGTCCGTGGTTTCAATCACAGCCGACAAACCAATCTGCCAGACTTCATGTTGCGACCACTGAGCCAAAAAGGCCGAAGGTGAAACAGTAGCCGTTAATTCAAACGCATGTTCATCGCGTTTAAAGTCAATCTGAGGTGCGAATGCACACCGAAAAGACTCATCCCGAACCCGATAATCACTGAACCGATACGCCGCCCAACAGCCCGAAGGCGAAAAATTGAACTCAAGGTAATCGTCCGCATTCGGCACCGAGACAAACGCCTCGCAACAGGTATGTTGCCAAAGATAATCACACTCGGCTGGCGCAGTGGGTTCGGGTAGCTCAATACCGATGGAGTGCTGATCATCCGACTGATAATGGCAGCGAAACGTAAAAACCAGCGCATCGTCGGATTGCCAAGCAACACTCGCCTCAACCGCCATGGGAATAGCGGGACTATGCGCAGGATGATGGCTAAGTGTCAACATCGTCAAAATAGAAAAAATCAGCGCGTTTTTGAATGAGCCCGACTACAGCGACTCAACACGCACTTGGATGCTTTGCAAACCGCTCAAGCCTTTAGGCAACGGGAAGCGCACGGATTCTTCAACCCCTTCGAGCACGCTGACCGAAGCCGCGCCCAATTCCTTGATCCGATCCAGCACAGACTCAACCAAGACTTCTGGCGCAGACGCACCCGCGGTCACGCCGATTTTACGCACGCTGGCAAACCATTCCGTTTGCACATCGTTGGCATTGTCCACCATATACGCCGCCACGCCCATTTTCTCGGCCAACTCACGCAGACGATTCGAGTTCGAGCTATTCGGACTACCTACCACGATCACCACATCCACCTGCGGCGCCAGCACCTTGACCGCATCCTGCCGGTTTTGTGTGGCGTAGCAGATATCGGCCTTTTTCGGCTCGGTAATCTGTGGAAACCGTTTTTTCAGCGCTTCGATAATACCCTTGGTGTCATCCACCGACAGCGTGGTTTGCGTTACATACGCCAGATGATCTGGGGTTTTCACCTGTAATTTAGCGATATCCGCCTCAGTGTCCACCAAATAAATCCCGTCAGCGACTTGCCCCATCGTGCCTTCGACCTCTGGGTGGCCTTTATGGCCAATCATGATGATTTCAAAACCACGCTCGCGCATGCGTTTGACCTCAACGTGTACTTTAGTCACCAGCGGGCAGGTCGCGTCAAAAATATGCAGATCGCGGCGTTGCGCCTCGGCACGCACCGCGAGCGATACACCATGCGCGGAGAAAATCACGGTGCTGCCGTCTGGGGCTTCGTCCAGCTCCTCGATGAATACTGCACCTTTATTTTTCAAATCATCCACAACATATTTGTTATGCACGATTTCATGACGCACATAAATCGGCGCACCGAACTGCTCCAGCGCTCGCTCAACAATGCTAATCGCACGATCCACACCCGCACAAAAGCCGCGCGGTTGCGCCAATACGATGGATGCGTCCTGCATCATGCTTGATTGATGATCCGACATCACAACACCCCAATTACTTTGAGTTCCAAACGCAACGGTTTGCCCGCCAACGGATGGTTAAAATCCACCACAGCACCGCTTTTATCGTCGTTCCAGCCCATAAATTGGCCGCTCATGCGATAGCCATTCGGCATGGCAAATTCGACGAAATCGCCTTCGCCAAAGCCGTCCACCTGTGGATTACCTTCAAGCAGCAACTGACGCGAGACCACTTGGCGTAATTCCGCATTGTAATCGCCAAATGCCTGATCGGCGCTCAGGTCAAACGTTTCGTGTGCACCCTCGTGTAGACCGAGCAATTGCTCCTCCATGAACGGCGCGAGCTGCGCCTGTCCGATGGCGACCGTCGCCGGATTGCCTTTGAATGTATTTAAAAAATCGCTGACTTCCTGCCCATTTGCATCCAAAACCGCTAAGCGATAATGCAACGTCACATGAGAATGCGGTTCGATGGCTTGCTTAAACTCTGACATTGGTGTTTAATCCCGTAAAAATTTTGACATAAATTTAGCAGGATTATAAACGATGTCCATCACCGATTGGCCGCTTCATGATCGACCACGCGAAAAACTGCTGGTTCAAGGCGCCGAAGCCTTGAGCGATGCAGAATTGCTGGCTATTTTCCTGCGGCTGGGTGTGCATGGCAAAAGCGCGGTTGATTTGGCGAACGATCTAATCAGACATTTTGGCTCACTCGCACGACTGTTTGCCGCCAATATGAATGAGCTCTCACAAATCAAAGGCATGGGTTCGGCCAAATACGCTCAACTACAAGCTGTTTTTGAAATGAGCCGCCGCGCGCTGGCTGACAGCGCCAGCCGGCACACCGTCATCGCCGATCTGCCTGCGCTTAAAACCTTGATTCAATTGCATTTGCGTAATGCAAGTACAGAGCAATGCATCGCCCTGTTTCTTGATCCATCATTGCGTTTGATGCATATTGAAACAGTATCCGAGGGCACGCTCACCTCATTAAACCTACACACACGAACATTGGCACAAAAAGCGTTGAGTCTGAATGCACACGCCATCATCCTCGCGCACAACCATCCGCACGGAGTTGCAGAACCATCCGCAGACGACATTCACTCCACGCAAGCCTTACAAATGCAATTACGCCCGATCGGCTTGCACGTGCTGGATCATTTCATCGTCGCCGACGGCCAGCCGCCATACAGTATGGCAGAGCACGGCCTGATTGCCGTTGAACCACCGATCAACTCCACATAAACCATGAATAAACCATGAATAAACCGCAACTATTTGAGCACAAAGACACATTTTGCAACACCCACCAGCAAGACACTTGTGTTCGAAACAAAATTCCCGTATAATTGCGCGTTCTGGAATCACTTTTCGTCATCGCAGCACCTTATCCAACCGTGCTGTCATCGCAATCGGCGAAGTGTCTGAACCCATTTTTAAGTAATTTTTAACCGAATCACTTTGACTTGAATCGTTCACGTTGTTTCTAATCGGTCGTTTCGACTACGCGACACAAAACAACGATTTAACCGCCATCAGGTCATATTGACAAGCATCAAAGGAACTTTCATGGCACGCGTATGTCAAGTAACGGGTAAACGCCCAATGACTGGGAACAACGTTTCTCATGCAAACAACAAAACCAAACGTCGCTTTTTGCCGAACTTGCAAAGCCGTCGTTTCTGGGTAGAGTCTGAAAACCGTTACGTGCGTCTGCGCGTATCGAACGCCGCTTTGCGCACCATCGATAAGAACGGCATCGACGCCGTATTGGCCGATCTGCGCGCTCGCGGTGAAATCTAAGGAGAAAGATCATGCGCGATAAAATCAAACTCGAATCAACTGCAGGTACCGGTCACTTCTACACGACCGATAAAAACAAACGCAACATGCCAGAAAAAATGGAAATCAAAAAATTTGATCCCGTGGCACGTAAACACGTCGTTTACAAAGAAACCAAAATCAAATAATCACTGATTATTTTAGCTTTTTGGTAGAGACCACCCGCCACCTCCCGTCGGGTGGTTTTTTATTTGCCATACCCAGACCGCTGGTTTTCTACTAAACAAATACGAAGGCTCTGCATTTTTCGCTACAATCATAGCTTCTATTTGTTTTTCATCGAAACAACCCCATCTATTGATACATGAGTCGAATTCAAACCAACACTCCGCGAAAAAAAGTCCAGTGGCTGCTCATGGCCACTTTGGTCGCGCTTGGGTTGTTTTTACTCTGGCCCATCCTACGCGAGTTAGGCTACCGCTCAGGGGATGACGCAGTCGCATTGCGTGTTTACGAATGGCGAAACGAATTACAACTCGAAGCACTGGAGCAACAATACAGCCTACCCAAAGGTCTGTTATCGGCTGTGATGCACCAAGAATCCGCCGGCAATCCAACAGCCGAGAGCTACCGCGGAGCCAAAGGTCTATTTCAATTCATGAATTCTACCGCCCAAGACATGGGGCTGAATGACCGTACGCATCCGCAAAACTCAGCACAAGCTGCCGCGAAATATCTCAATATGCTGTACCTGCGTTACAACAAAAATCTTGAATTAACCTTGGCCGCATACAATTGGGGACTGGGCAATGTCGATCAATACATCAAACCCACCCCACGAAACAAGAACAGCAAAAAAAATCAGAATGACGATGAAAGCAACTATAGCCAGTATCGCCTAACCAAAATGCCAAATGAAACGCAAAACTACATTTCACGAATCAAGATGCTGCGCACCACTTACTATCTACGGTAGTTCTGAGCTTATAGACAATAAAAAAGCAACCCAAAGGTTGCTTTTTTCATGAACATTCAAATAATCACTCACAACGAATCGCATTAACGCGCAATTCATAGCCTTTTTCTGCCTGCACAGATAGATGTGCCATTTGACCCACAGGCAAGGTGACCTTGTCACGCACATGACCAAACGGCAAACCGGTCAAAATCGGCACCTGACAGCGTGAACGCATGTGTGCCACCATTTCATCAAAGTTATAGCCGTTATCGCTGTCATAGAGCTGGTAACCGTTAAACTGACCTAATAAAATCGCGGCTTGTTTGTCTAAAACGCCAGCATCGCGTAGTTGATACAAATTACGCTCAATTCGATACGGATGCTCGTTGATATCCTCTAAAAATAAAATACCCCCTTCGATATTCGGCAGATAAGGCGTACCCACCAACTGATTGATCATTGTCAGATTACCGCCCCAGAGAATACCGCTGGCTTCAAATGCGCATGGTTGCGGCATTTTAACTGCGATGACATCTTCACCATTATTGATTAGATTCCAAAAATGCTTGAGCATAAACGGAGAAGGCGACTCTGGACCAAAATCGAAGCTCAGCATCGGCCCATTGTAAGACGGCATACCCGTTTTGGTGTAATAAGCCAAGTTAAAAGCAGTGAAATCACTATGCCCCATCAGGCATAATTTGGATTGAGCAATCGCTTCAAAATCAATACGATCCAATAAACGTGACAAACCATAGCCACCGCGCAGAGCCATCACCAAATCGGGATGCTTGGCTTTGACATCTTCACTCGGATTGGCAAAGCGGCTCAATGAGTTTAACTCATTTAATCGCTCATCATCTGTACCGGCAAATCGCTGCGTGTGACGCAAAGCACACGCCTGCCCAGTGACACGCCATCCCTGGCGCACAAAGTAGTCTACACCCCGCGCAATCGCATTGCGATCCTGCGGGTTGCTTGATGGCGCGATCAGTTGCAATACTGGCATTATTGACTCCTGCTTTTTTTGGCTGATTTTATCTATTTTACGCCAATTACCCTTCAATTCCCTGACTGCTTAAATATTCTTCGTAATCGCCTTTATAGTCAACCAACTGACCGTCACCTTTGACTTCGATGATGCGCGTAGCAACATTATCAATAAACTGACGGTCATGCGAGACGATAAATACGGTGCCGGTGTATTTTTCTAAAGCCAACTGCAATGACTCGATGGACTCCATATCCAAATGGTTGGTCGGCTCGTCCAGCATCAGGACATTGTGACGCCCCAGAATCAAACGACCAAAGCTCATGCGATGTTTTTCACCGCCAGAGAGTACTTTGACTGGCTTGACCACATCTTCACCCGAGAACAGCAGTTTACCCAACACGCCACGAATCACTTGATCATCATCACCCGGCTGGCGATAGTTACCCATCCACT
>CAYZVI010000088.1:0-6165 GCA_964481695.1 uncultured Hydromonas sp.
AGTCTACCGGAAAACTCTAGTTATCAGTGCTACTGTTTTTAGGGAGGGTTACAATTCGGTTGCTGTTAAATCTAAAGCAAAATACCTTAAAATCTGACGAAACTTTGCTTCGCTAATTTTTGAATGGTTGAAGTACTTGTTTTTCATTTGGTCTCAAGAGCTTAGCGCATATTTTAATGCGTTTGCTTCCTAAGACCCAAAGGTATTTGGCAACGGCGTTATTGGGAACATCTGATTCGGGATGAGCGAGATTTAAATCAACATATTGATTACATCCACGCCAACCCCATGAAACATGGGTATGTCACACAAACTAAAAATTGGCCGTACTCTTCGTTCCATCGCTATGTGCGTGATGGCATTTTGCCTGAAGATTGGATGGGGAAAACGGATGACATCATCATACCGTTCGGCGAATAGAACCACCACGTGATGTGCAAACGCAGTTTGCGCACCGCTTCTATCAAGGGTGGGCAAATTTTAATTTGCCCACCCTACGGGCCGAACAACTCTTACCGTCTGATTTGGGTTACGACGTGCTTACTTTAACAAGAACCAGCATCCCAGTTCCATTTGCCAGAAAATGGATCATATACAGACTTGGCTCGAATTCGAACTTTTCTTCCATTGTCATAGGTTCTGCGACAATCACCGTTGATACAGTTTGTATTGCAACTGGTGACACCCTTGCGTTTAGGCGGTGCGGGAGGAAATTGATCTAATGACGATTTTGGGATAGGTGTGAGTTTTGGCGCTGGAGTCGTATCTTTTGCTTCCGATGCGATCTTCGTCCGCTTAGCGTGCGACTTTAAATATCCCTCTATTGCTGAAGTGAAATCCTTCTGCATTGCTTGACTCAACGCTTGGCCTTGTACCACTTGATTTGAAGTCATACGATTGAGTAAGTCATCTCGATTACGCACAGCCACACTATCGCCTTTTGCTGCTGCCAAACTGAACAGTGCATATGCCACCTCTGGAATGCCATCCGCTGTGTTATACATTACACCTAAATTATTTTGTGCACTCGCTTTCCCTTGTGCCGCAGATTTTTTATACCAGAATCCTGCACGTGCGTAATTCTGTGGCACACCTTGACCATTGTCATACATCACGCCTAAATTAAATTGCGCATCTGCATACCCTTGATTGGCAGCCTTTCGGTACCACTCAACTGCTTGCGCATCATCCTGCGTAACGCCTCGACCCTTGTCATACATCACGCCTAAATTATATTGCGCAACAGCGTTCCCCTGCTCTGCCAATGGCTGCCACTCTTTTAATGCGGTTGCATAATCTTTTCGTTGAGCAGCTTGATATCCTTCTTCGAAATCCGCTTTTGATACATTGACCACACTCAGTAATAATGCGGCGATGATCCAGTATTTTTTATTCATGAGATGCTCCGTTGATTAAAATCGCGTTTATCTAAAAAGTTAAATTCAATTCTTCGGCGTTAAAACCGTCGGCAGTGCTTTCGGTAACTCGCGTTTATAGTCAAGGCTGTAGCAAGTAGGGTGGGCAAATTAAAATTTGCCCACCATCCAAAATCAATTCTTCGGTGTCAAAATCGTCGGCAATGCTTTGGGCAGCTCACGCTTGTAGTCGAGGCTGTAGTGCAACCCGCGTGACTCGTGGCGGAAGCTCGCGCTGTTGATGATGAGTTCGGCGCAGGTGACAAGGTTACGCAGCTCGACCAGATCCGGTGTGATTTGGTACTGGCTATAGTAGTCGTTGACTTCTTGCTTCAGTAGTTTGACGCGTTTTTCGGCTTGCTCCAGCCGTTTGTTGCTGCGCACGATGCCGACGTAGTTCCACATGGCTTGGCGCAGCGCGTCCCATGAGTGGGTGATCATCACAGCTTCGTCCGACGGGATGACGCGCGACGCGTCCCATTCGAGCAGATCGGGCGCTTCGTATTTGAAGTTTTTCGCAGCGACTTCTTTGATATTATCCGACACCGATTTGCCCATCACCACGCATTCGAGCAATGAGTTGGAGGCCAAACGATTCGCCCCGTGCAGGCCGGTGTAGGTGACTTCGCCGATGGCGTAGAGGTTTTGGATGTCCGTACGCCCTGCTAAATCGGTCGCCACGCCGCCGCAGGTGTAGTGCGCACCGGGCGCAACGGGAATCGGTTGCTTCGTCATATCAATGCCGAGTTCCAAACATTTGGCATTGATGTTCGGGAAGTGCTCGTGCAAAAATTCTGCGGGTAGATGCGTCATGTCGAGGTAGACGCATTCGATGCCGTTTTTCTTCATTTCAAAGTCAATCGCACGCGCAACGATGTCGCGCGGTGCCAGCTCGCCACGCTCGTCGTGATCGAACATGAAGCGATAGCCCGGCTGGCCGTCTTTGCTCGGCAGGCGCAGTATGCCGCCCTCGCCACGCAAGGCCTCTGAAATCAAAAATGATTTGGCGTGCGGGTGGTACAAACAGGTGGGGTGAAATTGCATGAATTCCATATTGACCACGCGGCAGCCGGCACGCCATGCCATCGCAATGCCGTCGCCCGAGTTGCTGTCGGGGTTGGTGGTGACTTTGTACACTTTGCCCGCGCCGCCCGTGGCAAGCACGGTGAAGCGCGCTTGAATCGAGTCAATTTGGTGCGTGTCGCGGTTTTGAATGTACACGCCATAGCAGCGCGCATCTTTACTCTTTTGCTCAATCTGACGTTTGTGTTTATCGGTGATGAGGTCTACGGCAATGACGTTTTCAAATACCTGAATATTGCTGTGCTCGCGCACGCGTTGCGCCAAAGCGACCTGAATCGCATGGCCGGTGAGATCGTCCGCATGCACCACGCGGCGGTGACTGTGTCCGCCCTCGCGCGTCAGATGCAACTGATTCGCATCGTCGTCCTCCATGGTGAATTTGACGCCCTGCGTCATTAGCCACTCGATCGAAGCGGGTGCGTTGGTGATGATGTGGCGAATCGCGTCGACCTCGCCCAGCTCGGCACCGGCGATGAAGGTGTCGCGAATGTGGTTATCAAAATTATCATCCGAGTCCATCACAGCGGCAATCCCACCCTGCGCCAAATCGGATGAGCCACTGACCAGACCGCCTTTGGAGATCAGGGCGATTTTGTATTGTTCCCCCAGCGTCAAGGCACAGCTCATGCCCGCCAAACCACTACCGATAATCACGACGTCGAAAACTTGAGACATTTTTCTTTCCAATTACAATTAGTTAGCACAGGACCACAAGGCGATTTTCAATGCGCGCACGTAGTCGTTCAATAATTCAGGAGTTACACGATTGGCTTTCGCGGTTTTCGCCTGCTCTGGGCTGAGCGCCCAAACGGGATTCGGGAAGCATGCATCATCCTCAAAACGCGGGATAACGTGCCAATGCACATGCGCGACCATATTGCCCAAACTGGCGAGATTGACCTTGGTCGGTTTGAGTACGTCGCGCTGCACCTGCTCGACCAGACACACGGTGCGCATCAGTTGGCTGCGCTGCTCGGGCGTCAAATCGGTCATCTCCGCCGCATGCTCCTGCCAAATCACCCGCGTGAATCCGGTGAATAAGGGATCATTCACCAAAATCACCCGCACCTGCTCGTTTTGCCAAATCAATTCGCCGCCGACCTGCTCGCACAGCTCGCATCCGGCGACTTTATTATCCCAATTCATAACATTCTTTCAGATTAAACTCGAATCGCCGTACCCACGTCCGCGTCGGTCAACAGGCATTGTAGCAATACATGCGGCACGCGACCATCGACGATATGCACCGCGCCGACACCGCGCTGCGCCGCATCCAGTGCCGAGTCGATTTTCGGCAGCATACCGCCGTACAGCGTGCCATCGGCCTTGAGCGCAGCGGCGCTCGCGCTGTCGATATTAGCAATCAATTCGCCTTGTTTGTCCAACACGCCTTTGATGTTGGTCAACAGCATCAATTTATTCGCATGCATGGCGCAGGCGATCTCACCTGCCGCCACGTCCGCATTCACATTGTGCGTCACGCCCTGATCATCGGCGGCAATCGGTGAAACCACCGGCAAAAAGTCCCCATCGAGCAGATTCTCAATCAGCGCGGTATCCACGCCAATCACCTCACCGACCAGACCGATGTCATGCTCGATATCGGGGTTTTGCACATCCGCCAAGCGCATGCGTTTTACCCGCATCATGCGGCCGTCTTTACCACTCATACCGACCGCGCGCACGCCGTAGCTTTTGCCCGCTTGATTGATCAGATTCACGATCTGACCCTGAACATTGCCGCACAGCACGCCATCAACGATGCTCATGGTGTCGGCGTCGGTGACGCGCATTCCTTGGATGAATTGCCCTTCGATGCCCACGCGTTTGAGCATCGAGTCGATCTGCGGGCCGCCGCCGTGCACCACGACCACCGGCACGCCCATCGCCGTGAGCAATGCCACGTCCTGCGCGAATTGCTGTTGCAAAGTCTCGTCGGTCATCGCATTGCCGCCGTATTTGACCACCAAAACCTGATCCTGAATCTGGCTCAGACGTTCAAACGTCGCCTCCACGCCGGCTTCCTTGATCGCAGGGACAAAATTCGCCGCTTCGGCAATGAGTTCGGGGATGGATTGATATAGCATGATGTGCTCCTATGATAATTTATGGCTCTTCGCAATCGTAGTAGCGAATTTTACCGACGGTCTGGCCAAAGGCTTTTTCCGCAGCCTTTTGCTCGGCTTCGGTGAACGACGGTTGCTGATGGTTCACGCAATTATGCCAGTGGTAATTGAGCAGTTCGGATTGTATCGCGGACGCTGATTGCGCCCAAGCACGTTGCGAACGCGCCACGCAATCAAGCGGATCGGCATTATCACGACAACTGGCTTTGAGCAATTGCATCGCTTGTGCTGTTTTTATTGCTGACGAAGGGCTTTGCAGCAACTTCGTGATGGGCTGGCATCGAGGGCTTTGCGACGGCGCAAATTGATTGAGCATTTGGTAGTCGTTACTGCGCTGTGCATCACGTTTAACCTTTTGCAGGTCATAGAAAAATTGATCGCGCGCAATCATGCGCTGACGAACTTTTTCAATAACAGGATGCGCCACGAAATGCCGAGGATCAGTGAGTATGCTTTGCAGTCTTTGATGCTCGGTATCATCCTTCGACTGAGTATTTTTCTCATCATAAATGCTGATGAGCCGATCATCGATAAGCTTGATCGTGGCATCAATTTGCGCCGCGCTAAATTTTTGATCATCATAACGCACACTGGCACGACACATTTCTGCATCCCATGCGAATGTTTGTGGTTTGGCCACGGCTACGCCTGTCATAAAACCACAAACCGCAATAAACCCCGTTAATTTGAGTGAGTACGCGCACATGATGGCTCCTTTATTGGATATCGACTGCCTCGAGCAATTTAAAACGGTATCTCGTCATCATACGCCGACAGCGGCGGGTTGTCGTCCGGTGGCGCATCGCTGCTGGCGTCGGTTTTTTTCGCACGCGTGGTTTTGGCTTTGCCCGTGGCAGCTTTGGTGGTTTTGGCCTTGGACGTGGTTTTGCTCGCGGTTTTTTTCACCGCTGCTTTTTTGGCTACGCCTTCGTCTGCGTCGTCCGCATCCGCTGCCTTGGTTTTGCTGGCTTTCGGTGCTTTGGCTTCAAATTCAAAGCCGATTTTTTTGGCTTTCGGGTCGAGCACGAGGTAGGCTTTGAATAGCCGTCCGGTGCGCGCGGATTTGAATCCAGTGAGTAAATCGGTTTTACCCTCGTCCAGCAGTTTGCGCATCTGTGCCGGTTCGATGATTTGTTGCAAAATCACTTGGCCGGAGCGGAAGTCGCAGTTTTTCTCTGGGCCGACGGCGCGCTCGCAAATATAGCTCAAACCGTTTTCATAGACATTGCCGGAGCATTTCGGGCATTTGCCCAGTGATTCTTTACCGCTGAAATCCGGCACTTCTTCATCGTCCTGACTTTGCCCAAAATCGAACTCCATTTTATTGCCGCCCGGTGCTTCTTTGTCCTCAACAATACGTAAAATCGCGGCGAATGGTCGCCCCATTTTGCTGCGAAACCCTTGCAACAGCGGAGTTTCGCGCGTTTTGAGCAAATCTTCGACTTCTTCGATTTCAAAGGTGCGCCCGCCCGGGGTTTTCGACAGAGAAAATTCGCACTGCGTGCAGGCGAAACGGCGGTAGTTTTCTTTGATCACGCCGC
>CAYZVI010000089.1:0-6138 GCA_964481695.1 uncultured Hydromonas sp.
TATTTAAAAAGAAAATACATATGAAAGCCAGTCAATTTTTTATCGCCACGCTCAAAGAAGCACCCGCCGATGCGGAAATCGTCAGTCACCAGCTCATGATCCGTTCGGGTATGATCAAACGGGTTGGCAGTGGCATTTACACCTTGATGCCGATGGGCTTGCGCAGCGTGCGCAAGGTTGAACAAATCGTGCGCGAGGAAATGAACCGCGCCGGTGCGATTGAACTGCTCATGCCGGCGGTGCAGCCGGCTGAATTGTGGCAAGAATCTGGCCGCTGGGAGCAATATGGCCCGGAACTGCTGCGTTTCAAAGACCGTCATGATCGTGATTTTGTGGTCGGACCGACTCACGAAGAAGTCATCACTGACGTCGCGCGGCGCGAAATCAAATCGTACAAACAAATGCCGATCAACTGGTATCAGATTCAGGCGAAATTCCGCGACGAGATTCGCCCGCGTTTTGGCGTGATGCGTGGCCGTGAATTCATCATGAAGGATGCATACTCTTTCGACAAAGACGCGGCGGGCTTACAAGCCAGCTATGACAAAATGTTCAACGCCTACATGGCGATTTTCAAACGGTTGGGTTTGAATTTCCGCGCGGTGGCGGCGGATAACGGCTCAATCGGCGGCTCTGGTTCACACGAATTTCACGTGATTGCCGAAACCGGTGAGGACGATATCGTCTATAACCCGAACTCGGACTACGCGGCGAATATCGAAGCGGCCGAAGCCGTTTGCTTGCTCGACGAGCGCGCTGCGTCGACGCAAACGCTGGTCAAAACCGCGACGCCGAATCAGGCCAAGTGTGAGGACGTGGCAAAGTTTTTAAATCTTCCGTTAAACCGCACGATTAAATCACTGGTGGTGGCGCAGGATGTCGAGGACGACGCGGGACAGATTAAAACCACCGTGATTTTGGTCTTGTTGCGCGGCGATCACGAGCTGAACGAAATTAAAGCGGCAAAAGTTTTGGGCGAAACGCGTTTTGCGACTGAAGACGAAATCATGACGCATTTTTCCACCAAGCCGGGCTACATTGGACCAGTCGCACCAACTTTGCCGGTGCGTGTGGTGGTGGATAAGACCGTGGCGAATATGGCCGATTTTGTCTGCGGTGCGAATGACGAAGGCTATCACCACGTCGGTGTAAACTGGGGACGTGATTTACCGGAACCGGAATTAATTGCCGATCTGCGCAATGTGGTGACGGGCGACCCTGCGCCGGATGGCAATGGCACGGTAGCGATTTGTCGCGGGATTGAGGTCGGGCATGTGTTCCAGCTCGGAACGAAATACTCCGAGGCGATGAAAGCGACCTTCCTCGATGAAAACGGCAAACCACAGCCGTACGTCATGGGTTGTTATGGCATTGGTGTGACCCGTATTCTTGGTGCGGCGATCGAGCAAAATTACGATGCCAAAGGCATCATTTGGTCCGAAGCGATTGCACCGTTCACCGTGGTTATTTGTCCGGTTGGCGCGGATAAGAGCGAAACTGTCGCGCAAACGGCGAACGGATTGTATCAAACGCTGCTGAACGCCGGTGTGGACGTGATTCTTGATGATCGTGGCGAGCGTCCGGGTGCGATGTTCGCCGACTGGGAGCTGATCGGCGTGCCGCATCGCATCACCATTGGTGATCGTGGTTTGAAAGAGGGCGTGGTGGAATACCAAGCGCGTCGTCATTCGGGCGAACCGGCGGCGAAAATCACGGTCGGTGAGATCGCTGCGCATGTGTTGGCTCAATTAAAATCATAATCATGGGCATCGTCGCGCGTGTGCATACTTTGACTAAAGGTGTAATGCTGATCGGTATTACCGCATTCACCTTGGTCTCGCAGGCAGGCACACAGCGGGAGGAAGTGCTTGCGGATAGCGTACGGACTTTGCTTCGCCAATCCATTTCTGCGGCTCTACCCAGTCAGCGTCCTTTTATTAATGCGGCGGAGTATCAATCATTTGCCAATTGGCAAGAGCGCATACAGCCGCGTTTGAGTCAGTTTGTTAATCACCCTCAAGCACAGTTTCAGTTGTTGTCTATTGTTGATTATGAAGCGCGTCGTGCGGGGTTGGAGCCGGCTTTGGTGTTGGCAGTCATTGAGGTGGAAAGCCGTTTTAATCCACGAGCAGCCAGCTCGGCGAATGCGCGTGGCTTGATGCAGGTCATGCCGTTCTGGACCAAAAGCATTGGTGACGGGCAGGTAGGTGCATTACATGACGCACGGATTAATATTCGTTACGGCTGTGTGATTTTGCGCTATTATCTCGATAGAGAGCAGGGGGATTTGGTGCGTGCTCTGGCTCGTTATAATGGCAGCTTAGGACAATTGACTTATCCTTCTAAAGTGTTGAATGCATTGGCGCGATGGCGCAATGGCAACAATAATAGCGTCTACTCAGCCATTTAATTTTTCTAATTTTTGAACACAGGTCTCTATGGAAACCAGTTTTGCCGCCGCGGCGGTTTTGTTGTTTTTGGTTGTTGATCCGTTGGGTAATATTCCGTTATTCAGCGGAATTTTAAATCGTTATCCAATTGCAAAGCGTCGTCGCATCATTGTGCGCGAAACCATTATTTCTTTTTTGGTTCTGTTGGTTTTTATGCTCACCGGGCAGAAGTTTTTGCAGATCATGCATTTGACCGAGTGGGCTTTGCAAATCGGTGGCGCCGTGGTGCTGTTTTTGATTGCGATTCGTATGATTTTCCCACATCCTGAGGGCATCATGGGGGTGGCGTCTATGGATCAGGAGCCATTCATTGTGCCTCTATCCATTCCAGGTATGGCGGGACCGTCTTCCATGGCAACGGTGATGTTGTTAGCGGCTCAATCACCCAGTGGTTTGTGGAAAATGGTCGGAGCTTTATCTGTCGTGATGGCTGCTGCGGGCATTATTTTGTATTTCTCGGACATGGTTCAAAGACGTTTAGGCGATCGATTTACGATTGCCATGGAGCGTTTGATGGGCATGATTTTGGTGGCGGTATCGGTACAGATGTTGCTGACGGGCATTCATGCGTATTGGGAAAGTCTACGCTGATTGGATGTGCTGGACGTTAGGTTTTATGATGAGGGTGACGCAGGTCACCCTTCATTTTTTGTTTTGTCACACGAATTAAATATGACATTTCTACAATCGTTCTGCTGTGAGATTTTGCATGCATGCGGCCAACGGCCGGTTTAAATGAATTTTTCTTGTGGAGAATATAATGCGTTTGTTTTCAAAAAAATTATTAGCAGTAAGTTTGGCAATGGGTTCCTTGATGTCTTTGGCGCAAGTGGCAAATGCTGCTCCAACCTTGAATGGCTCTGGTGCGACTTTCCCTGCGCCGATCTATACCAAGTGGGCTTCAGATTATCGTGGTTTGACTAATATCACGATTAACTATCAAGGTACGGGTTCAAGTGCGGGTATTGATGCGATCAAAAAAGGTGTTGTGGATTTCGGTGGTACCGATGCGCCTTTGTCTCAATCTGAATTGAACTCTTCTAATCTGGTTCAGTTCCCAACAGTGATCGGCGGTGTGGTTCCTGTGTACAACATCAATGGCTTGAGCAAAAACTTGGTATTGGATGGTGACACACTGGGTAATATTTACTTGGGTAAAATTGTTAAATGGAATGATCCAGCGATCGCTCGTTTGAATCAAGGCGTGAGTTTGCCTGATACCGAAATTCGCACAGTACGCCGTTCGGATGGTTCGGGTACAACCTATATGTTTACCGACTATTTGGCTCGAGTGAATGGTGGATGGCGTTCGATTGGTGCGAATAAATTACCGAATTGGAATGGCTTGACCTTGGGTGGGAAAGGCAATGACGGCGTTGCCGCGTTGGTCAAACAATTGCCAAACTCAATCGGTTACGTTGAATACGCTTATGCGAAAAAGAATGGTTTGAAAATGGCAAACTTGGTCAATCGCGATGGCAAAGTCGTGACGGCCAATGCCAGCGCGTTTGCTGCGGCTGCGTCTAAAGCCAATTGGTCAAGCGATCCATCTATGGGTATTTCTCTGAACAATCAATCCGGTGCGAATACATGGCCGATTACCGGTGCGACTTATGTATTGATGCCAAAACGCTCAAATAACGGTAATAACACCGTTGAAGTATTGCGCTTCTTTGAGTGGGCGATGGTGAAAGGTCAATCTCAAGCATCTAACTTGGATTACATTCCATTGCCAGTTTCGGTGTATCAGCGCATTAAAGCGACGGTATGGAAATCTATGACCGATACATCAGGCAAGTCCATTATCTAAATAGCTTTAAGTCGTACGAAAAGAAACACGAAGGGAAAGGAAACTTTCCTTTTGTGTTTTGAAGCATATTGTTTGTAGCAATTGAACTGTTGTTTTTTTGATAATTTTTTTGAATCAAGCGCTGAGCGGGTTTGATAATCAATTTTTAACATTTGCTATTTAAGATGTTTAGGTCAGACAACATGTGTGTGTCTGCAATTTATTAACAAACCAAATTGGGGAATATATGAATAAGCATACAGTATTGTTCGCCGCACTGTTAGGCGTATCTGGTTCGGCATTGGCTGCAACCAATGTTACTTTGTATGGTCGCTTGGATATTGGCTATGAAGTCAAAGATGTCAAGGGTCAAAAAGACACCGTGACACAAGAAGGTAAAGACGGTGGTAACACTCGTTTGGGCGTTAAAGGTCAAGAAGATCTGGGCAATGGTTACGCCGCTACGTTCCAATTGGAAGGTCGCTTTGATGGCGATACGGGTTCTAAGACTGTTAACCGTACTTTCTTTGATCGTGAATCAACCGTCGGTTTGAAAACCCCTTACGGTCATATTCGTATGGGTCGTTCGTATTCTGCAATGGATCAAGCGATTGGCTTTATCGATGTAGGCCGTCGTTATTCATCTGTGGGTACATATGATTTTGTCAAAGGTGTTAAAAGCCGTCACAGCAATGCGTTTTTCTACAATCACAAGATTGAAGGCTTCTCCTTCGGTGGTGACATTACCACCAAGGGCGGCTACAACGACGGTTTGAAAACTGTTGGTGGTGTCGATAACGTAGCTTTTTCGGATGAAGGCGCTCCTGGTTCAAAAGTAGCTTATGGTTTGTTTGCTAAATACCAAGGTAATGGTTTGGAAGCAGGCGTGGGTTATCAAGATGATGGCGTAAGAAAATCAGGTTCAATTCGCAAGCAGTGGGGCGTAGGTGTTGCTTACACCATCGATCCAGTGACTTTCGGCTTGTCTTACTCAGCGGGTAAAGACGACGTGGTGGGCAGCCAAGGTAAGATCAAAAACTACGGCGGTTACATCAGCGGCAAATTGACACCTAATGACACCTTGATGGCATTCTATCGCCGTGCCAACTACACCAACACCGTTGGTACCGTTAAAAAGACCGATGACAAAACTACACGTTATGGTATTGGCTACGTGCATGCTTTGAGCAAACGCACTTCAATTTATGCGGATGTGGCGCGTCAAGAAACTAAAGCGATGAATGGCGTGAAAACCGAAAAATTCACAGGCTGGGATATCGCCTTGCGTCACAACTTCTAATAACTCATTTTTTATCCTCTTCGCTTTGGCGTCTAAACAACAGTTTAGACGCTTTTTTTACATTTAATGAACCGGTCACAATGCCTTTGTAGCATAGCACTATGACAACCAAAGCAGAGGCTTATCATGCGCATGAATGACGTGAATGATTTTGAGATGCCGGAAACATCAGAATCGCTCCATGTAAAAAAACATCGTACTTTATGGCTGTCCGATATCCATTTAGGTACGAAGGATTGTCAGGCGCACGCGCTGCTGGATTTCCTCGCGCACAACGATGCCGAGTGCATTTATTTAGTGGGCGATATTATCGACGGCTGGCAACTGAAAAAACGGTGGTACTGGCCTCAAGCGCACAACGACGTCATTCAAAAATTATTGCGCAAGGCGCGCAAAGGCACGCGCATCGTATTCATCCCCGGTAATCACGATATGTTCGTGCGAGACTTTCTCAAGCATACGCCGAATTTAGCCATCGGCGGAATTGAGGTCATGGATGAGGTGGTTCATACCACCGTTGATGGTCGACGCATTTGGATTCTGCATGGCGATTTGTTCGACGGTGTGGTGCAGAATATGCAGTGGCTGGCCAAGCTCGG
>CAYZVI010000090.1:0-6111 GCA_964481695.1 uncultured Hydromonas sp.
GATTTTGGGCAAACCAGCGACCAATGATGCGCTCGGTTTCGTTAAAGGTTTCGGCGCGTGGTGGAACGGCGTACATTTCGGCGGTATCAAGGAAGTTCACCTCGCGCTCCAACGAGCGTGCGAGGATGGCGTGCGCATCGGCTTCGCTCACCTGTTCGCCAAAGGTCATGGTTCCCAGACAAATGGGCGTGACGTGGATATCGCTGTAGCCGAGACGGACGGATTTCATAGCAGTGCTCCTGTGCAAAAATGTTAGAATGACGCGTTAAGCAGTATAAAGAATTTTTTGGACTAGGACGATATGTTTACAGGAATTATCGCCGATGTGGGGCGAATTGCAGCGGTCACGCCGCTGGATGCGGACAGCAGCTTTGCGGGCGTGCGCGTGATGGTGCAGACTGAGCGTTTGGATTTGTCCGACGTGGGTTTAGGCGATTCGATCGCGATTAACGGTGCGTGCATGACAGTGGTGACGCTGGATCAGGGGGCGAAAACTTTTGCCGTCGATGTATCGCATGAAAGCCTGAGCAGAACCAGCGGGCTGGATCGTGTTGGCTATGTGAATTTGGAAAAAGCCATGCGTCTTTCCGACCGCTTGGGCGGGCATTTGGTGTCGGGGCATGTGGACGATGTGGTGCGTATTGTGTCACTCTCGCCGGTGGGTGAGTCGTTCGAGCTGATTTTCGCTGCGTCGATGAAATGGCGGCGTTTCCTCGCGGACAAGGGTTCGGTGACATTGAACGGCACGAGCCTGACGGTCAATCGCGTGTGGACGGAGGCGGATCATGATACAGAAGTATTCGGTACGATCAATTTAATCCCGCACACCATGGCTCATACGGTTTTTCAGTATTTGAAAGCGGGCGATGCGATTAATTTTGAGGTGGATTTGTTGGCGCGCTATGTCGATCAACTCATGCGTGGCGAACCAACAAATCACGTACAATAACGCCTATTCAAATCAACCCAATCAATCACATAGAGTATTTTTATGTCATCCCATGATGCAACAGCAGTAGAGATCATTGATCCGAGTATTCCCGCCGTGCTGGAGTCACAAACCATGGCGAGCACCGAAGAAATCATTGCCGAGCTTAAAGCCGGTCGTATGGTGGTGCTGGTGGATGAGGAAGATCGCGAAAACGAAGGCGATCTGGTGCTGGCGGCGGACTTCGTTACGCCCGCAGCAATTAATTTCATGGTCACGCATGCGCGTGGCTTGGTTTGTCTGTGCCTGACCGAAGAGCGCTGCGATGCGCTCGGGCTGCCGATGATGGTTGGCGCGGGTGAGAATGGTACTCAGTACGGCACGAATTTCACGGTCTCGATTGAGGCGCGCGAGGGCGTGACCACAGGCATTTCCGCGTCTGACCGAGCGAGGACAATCGCGGTGGCGGCGAACGAGCAGTTCGGTGCAGCCGACATCGTGCAGCCGGGGCATATTTTTCCGCTGCGCGCGCGCAATGGCGGTGTGTTGATTCGCGCAGGTCATACCGAGGCAGGATGCGATTTAACGCGCTTGGCCGGATTGACCTCAGCGGCGGTAATCTGCGAAATCATGAAGCCAGATGGAGAGATGGCGCGTTTGCCGGAACTCAAAGAATTTGCACGCGAGCATGGATTGAAAATCGGTACGATCGCCGATTTGATCGAATACCGCAGCGCGCGTGAGCGACTGGTTGAGCGTGTGGGGCAATACACCATGCAAACCGCAGTAGGCGAATTCACTGCCGTGCTGTACGAAGAGCCAACCGCGGGTCAGACCCATTTGGCTCTGGTGCATGGCGATGTCGCGGGTGCAGATGTTGTGCCCGTGCGCGTGCATGAGCCATTCTCGGTGCTGGATTTGCTCGACACGCAGAACACCACGCATTCGGTATCGCTGACGGCGGCGCTGGCGCACATTCAAAAACAAGGTGCGGGCGTGGCGGTGCTGCTTAACTGTCAGGAGCCTGCACAGCGACTGATGGGCCAGTTTCAACGATTGTCTGATCCGGCCAGTGCCGCGCCGAAAGCGCCGAGTGAGTTGCGTTTATATGGCATCGGTGCACAAATTTTGAAGGATGTGGGCGTAAAACGTATGAATTTGCTTGGAAGTCCGCGTAAAATGCCGTCTATGGGCGGTTTTGATCTGGAAGTGGTTGGCTTTACCGCCATTGAATAATTAAGGAGAAGTGAAATGGTTGAAGAGTTTAAACCCGAAGTCAATGGCGAAGGCTTGCGTATCGGTATCGTCAAAGCGCGCTTTAACGAAGTGGTCGGCGAAGGCCTGTTCAACGCTTGCGTGGCCGAATTGATGGCCAAAGGCGTGGCCGAAGAGGACATTCTGTACATCACCGTACCGGGTGCGTTGGAAGTGCCATTGGCCTTGCAGATGCTGGCGCAGTCTGAGGAATTTGACGCGCTGATCGCACTGGGTGCGGTTATTCGCGGGGAAACCTACCATTTTGACTTGGTGTCGAATGAGTCCGGCGCGGGCATTACCAAAGTTGGCTTGGATCACAATATGCCGATTGCCAACGCGATTTTGACCACTGAAAACGACGCGCAAGCCGAAGCGCGCATGGCCGAAAAAGGTGCGGAAGCCGCCCGCGTGGCCATCGAAATGGCTTGTCTGTACGAGGCTTTGGATGATTTCCTGAGCTTTGTCGAAACCGAAGAATCCGAAAAAGAGGACGATTAAATGAAAAGTGCGCGTAGACGCTCACGCGAATTGGTGGTACAGGCGCTGTATCAATGGTTGGTGACGAATGGCGATGCGGGTGCGGCTGAGAGCTACATTCGCGAAACGCCGGACTTCCACAAGGCCGACGAAGGCTATTTCAAAAACCTGTATCGCGGTGTGACCGGTGAGGCTGAGGCATTGCGCGGTGCGATTGCGCCGTTCATCGATCGTCCGCTGGAAGAGCTCAGCCCAGTGGAGCACGGCATTTTGCTCACGGCGGCGTATGAGCTGCAAAACCAGCTCGATGTGCCGTACAAAGTCGTGATCAACGAAGCGGTCGAAATCGCGAAAAGCTTCGGCGGTACCGATGGCTTCAAATACGTCAACGGCGTATTGGACAAAATCGCTGCACAGGCCCGTTCGTTGGAAGTGAACGCGGCGGAATAACTCCGACATGAGCAATTTAGACGAATTTGCACTGATTGGCGCGTATTTCAAACGCGCCAATTCGCTTTTAGATACCGCAACTCAGGTGGATTTGGGCATCGGCGACGATGCCGCGCTGTTTCGCGTGCGTGATGGACATCAGTGCGTGGTCTCCAGCGATATGCTGGTCGAAGGGCGGCATTTTTTCGCCGATGTCTCGCCGCGTGCGCTGGGGCATAAAGCCTTGGCGGTGAATCTGTCCGACTTGGCAGCGATGGGGGCAGAGCCTTTGGGTTTTACACTGTCGATTGGCTTGCCAAACGTGGATGAGGCGTGGCTGGCGGCGTTTTCCGAAGGATTGCTGGCGCTGGCTACAGCGTTCAATTGCCCGCTGATCGGCGGCGATACCACGCGCAGTCCGGTTTTGGTCATCAATGTGACGATTTTCGGTCAAGTGCCTGTCGGTCAGGCGATTGTGCGCAGCGGTGCGCGCGTGGGCGATGCGATTTATGTCACGGGTGAGCTGGGTGCGCCGGCTTATGCGGTGGATTTATTGCGTTTAAATGAGCACACAGCGCGGCAACAGGTGGATTTGTCTGTAGCGCGAGAGCGTTTGGAGCAGCCGACGCCACGCGTGGCGCTCGGGCAGGCATTGCGTGGTATGGCAAGCAGCATGCTGGATTTAAGCGATGGGTTGGCCGGTGATCTCCGGCATATTTTGACCGCTTCGGGCGTGGCGGCACGCGTGGATGTGGATGCTTTGCCATTGCATCCGGCAATACGCGATTTACCGAAAACGCAGGCGTGGCGTTATGCGGTGAGCGGTGGCGATGAGTATGAGTTGTGTTTTACCGCAAATTGCGCGCCCGAGACGGAATCTGCGTTACAATCTTTGGCACGGGCGCACGGTGTGCGCATCAGCCGCGTCGGGAAAATCGTCGCGGCTTCAGAAGCAGCAGCGATGATGACTTGGTATGGTCAGGATGCCGCTGCGGTGGCCGAGGTTTTTGAGCGCACGGATGTGTCCGGCTATAATCATTTTGGCTAAGGCTTGGATTGATATAAGGTTTTAAATCATGCAACAAACACGTTTTCAATGGATGTTGGTTCATCCGGCACACATGATTGCACAGGGCATGGGATCAGGCTTGCTGCATCCGGCTTCGGGTACTTGGGGAACTTTGGTTGGCTGGGTGTTTTTTGTGTTTTTGAATCAAACCTTTATCCAGTGGTCATGGCTGTGGTGGGTGATTTTGGCTTTGTCCTTCCCGCTCGGTGTTTGGGCCTGTGGTGTGACGGGTAAGGATATGGGCAGTCCGGACGATTCGTCATTGGTGTTTGATGAAATTTGGGCGTTTTGGCTGGTTCTGGCGATGCTTTCACCGATGCATTTTAGTTTTTTGGAGCAGTCGATTGCGTTTGGACTGTTTCGCCTGTTTGATATTTGGAAGCCGTATCCGATTCGCCAGATTGATGCGCGGGTGAAAGGCGGCTTGGGCGTGATGCTCGATGATGTCATTGCAGCAGTGTATACCTTACTGGTGTTTTCGGTTGGGGTACAGTTGTTTCAATGGGTGTTTCGCTAAATTGGGTTTGTTATGAATGCGGCATTAACCACTCAGGTGTTGATTTTGGCTGATCGCTTGCGTGCGCTGAATTGGCGCATGGCAACTGCGGAGTCGTGTACGGGTGGTGGAATTGCTTATTATTTGACCGAATTGTCGGGTGCATCGGACTGGTTTGCTGGTGGCGTTGTAGCCTATAACAATGCGGTCAAACAAGATGCGCTGGATGTGTCTGCCGACACTTTGCTGAAATATGGGGCGGTGAGTGAGCAGACGGTGATACAAATGGCGCGTGGTGTGTTTCGTGTCATACCGGTCAATTGCAGCGTTGCGGTCAGCGGTGTGGCGGGTCCCAGCGGTGGCACGGTGGATAAGCCGGTTGGGACGGTGTGCTTTGCATGGGCTTGGCGCGATGTCTTGGGCAATACGCATGTACGCACGCATCGGGCTCAGTTCGCCGGTGATCGCCATAAGGTGCGGATGCAGACGGTGCTATGCGCGGTGGAGGGCTTGATTGAGCTGTGTACACAGGTGCAGAAAAAATCGCTGGTGTCTGAGGATTTGATGGGTTTGCGTGAAACGCATTAGGTGTGAGCGATGAGTCAATTGAGTTGTCGCATGGGTTGCGCGGCCTGCTGCATTGCGCCGTCGATTTCTTCGACCATTCCCGATATGCCGTACGGTAAACCGGCTGGCGTCCCGTGCGTTCAATTGGATGAACGTGGTTTGTGTCGAATTTTTGGCGATCCGCGTCGACCGAAGGTTTGCGGTAGTTTGCAGCCGAGTCGCGCGATGTGCGGCGATGATGCCGATGTGATGGTGACGCGAGAACATGCGCTGCGCTATTTGAATGAATTGGAACGGCTTACGAGTTGTGATTGAGTCTAAGTTTTGTACATCTGAATGGATGAAGTGAGATGAATGTATTCAAGCAATTGATGAGGAGCGCCCGCCGCTGGTGGTTGGGCGTGGTGATGTTTTTAGGGATTGCGGGTGTGGTAGGTATTTTGCCCGCGTGCAGCTTCTTGTCCACACCCAAGACGATTTATGTCAATCAGAGCATTTTGCAGTCGGCTACGAATAAGAAGTGGGATGAGATTTCCAAGGTGATGAAGGACAACGGCCTAACCGCCGAGCAGCCGGTGATCATGCTGATGCCGGATAAGCAGCGCGTGGGCGCGAAGTTTATGGCATCGGTTGATTTGGGTTTGATGGGTTTGAAGCTCAACGGTGATATGCAAATGTCCGGAACACCAGAGTACAATTCGCAGTTGCAGGCGATCGTGCTGAAAAATTTTGCAGTGGATTCGTTTAACGTGAAGAATTTACCCGCGATGGCGGATGGTCTGGCGCGCCGAGTGATCGAGCGCATGATTGGTCAGAAAATGGGTGCGGATGTACCGATTTATTTCCTAAAATCCGATCAACTTTCTTTCGCGGGTAAAGAGTGGTTGC
>CAYZVI010000091.1:0-6065 GCA_964481695.1 uncultured Hydromonas sp.
CCGGCGGTGGTGGCAAAATCGCGGGTGACAAACACGTCTTTGTGTGCGATCGGCAAGCCGGTCAATGCACCCGCTTGGCCAGCGGCAATCGTCGCGTCGGCGGCGCGTGCTTGTGCGAGCGTAACGGCAGGGTCGCGGCGGATAAAAGCGTTCAGATCCGCGTGTGCGTCCGCACGATCCAAAAAGTGCTGCGCCAATTCGACGGCGGAAATTTGCTTACTGTCCAGTTGCGCGCGCAGTTCGCGTAGGGATAAGGTGTGTAACATAAACTATCCTGTGAGTGTTTTTTGAGGAGCGAAGCAAGTGTGTTTCACTTGCTTCGCTCCTTTTATTGTCTTTTATTCGATGACTTTCGGTACGAGGAACAGCCCTTGATCGGCTTGTGGCGCGTTGGCCATATTCGCTTCACGGTTATTCGGCTCGCTCACGGCGTCGGTGCGCAGGCGCTGGTTCATTTCCTGAATCATGGCGATCGGGTGCATCAGCGGCGCAATGCCGCTGGTATCGACCTGACCCATTTGGTCAATCAGGCCGAAAATGGTGTTCAGCTGTGTCAAGGTTTGCTCGGTTTCGTCGGCGCTCAGGTTCAGCTGCGACAGACGAGCGATTTTTTGCACATCGGTGAGGGTTAAAGACATGGTGACTCCAGTTTGCCTTGATGCAAAGATATTTGCGAATAATAAGGCGCAATTGTACCGCAAAGCACGCTGTTTGCGGGCATATTGAGCTGTTTTGGAGGTGGTGTGTTTGCAGCGAAAGGTTCAGCTTTGAATCAGCATCACGCCATCGTCATCGTCGGGCAGGGCGTGGATGCGGTGGCGGATATCATTTTGCGCCAGATAATCGTAAAAATTCTGCATTTTGTGTTTGAACTTGACCACATCGTCCACCACAATCAGCGCATTGGGCGCAGCAAGCTCGCAGGCGCGCAGGTATAAATCCAGCGTCTGTGATTTTTGCGCGTCGATGAAAATCAGGTTAAACCCGTTCGGTGTTGCCGCTTCAATCTGCGACAGCAATTCCAGTGCGTTACCCAAATGCACTTCAATCTCAGCTCCGAGGGTAGTGAAATGATGGCGCGCCTCTTCGAAAGCAGGGCGTGACATGTCCATGGTCACAATCCGCGCCTGCCACGCGCGCGCGATCTGCCACAAGCGCAGCGTCGAGTAGCCGTTGGCGCAGCCGAGTTCTAAGATGTGCTGCGGGCGGTATTCGCGCAGTAATTCATGTAAAAACGTGACGTTCTCAGGACTGATGTTCGGCGTGTGGCGCAGACGGCCGAGTTGATACAGTTCACTCAGATAGAGTTCAAGCGCTTCATCGCCGACGGGCAAGGTGGGCTTGGGCAAATATTGTGCAACCTGCTCCAAGCTGAAGTAGCGACGTTCACTGCTAAGGGCTGTGTTGACCGTCATCATTTATAGCGATTGCCAACGTTTGAGTGCATCGCTGTGGATGCCGTGCTGATCGAGTACGCGTCCGATGGTGTGCTCGATGATATCGTCGATGTTCTGTGGCTTTTGGTAAAAAGCTGGAACCGGCGGGAAAATCACGCCGCCCGCTTCGGATACCGCGAGCATGTTTTTCAGATGAATCATCGACAGCGGCGTTTCGCGAACCATGAGCGTAAGTCGCCGGCGTTCTTTGAGCATCACATCGGCTGCGCGGCTAATGAGGTTGTCCGAGAAACCATGCGCAATCGCCGATAGGGTTTTCATCGAACACGGTGCGACGATCATGCCGTCGCAGAGAAAAGAACCGCTGGCGATGGCTGCACCGACATTATTTACCGCGTGCGTGGTGTGCGCCAGTGCGCGAATCTCATTTTTGCTCATCTCCAGCTCGTGTGCGATCGTCAACCAACCGGCTTCCGATACGATCAGGTGGGTTTCGATCTGCGGTAGCTGGCGCAGCGTTTGCAGCAAACGCACGCCATAAATCGCGCCGGTCGCACCAGTGATGGCAACAATCAGCCGCTGAGGGCGTGGTTGGGCGTGCTCAGAATGAGAGTGAGTGCTCATGAATGGGTAATTAGGCGGTGGCTTCTTCAACCAATTTTTGCAGTTCGCCGGATTCAAACATTTCCGTCATGATGTCCGAGCCGCCGATGAATTCACCCTTGATGAAGAGCTGAGGAATAGTTGGCCATTGGGAAAACTCTTTGATACCTTGGCGAATGCTGTCATCTTCCAATACATTCACGGTCGCGACATTGCTCGCACCACAGGCTTTGAGCAGTTGAATCGCTTTGCCAGAAAAGCCGCATTGTGGAAATTGCGCCGTGCCCTTCATAAACAATACGATCGGGTAGTCGCTAATGGTTTTTTGGATGAATTCTTGTGTGGTGCTCATGGGGTGTCCTTATTAAGATCAAACGAGTGCGCTCATTATACGTCAAAGCCTGTTTTTTGTCGGTAAGCAAAAAGGAGGGCTTTCCCGGTGGGGTGTAGGTTATGTTTTTTAGTTAATTGGGTTATTGAGAATAAGACAGTTTTTTATCACATTGATTCTGAAAGCCAAATTAATATGTCCCTAATTAATTCAGAGCGGTATTTTAATTCTTTTATTAATTATACTGACCCTAATTAATAAATATTGTCATAAGTAGTTATCGGCGCTATAGTCATATACCGATATAAACCGGTTGGCAGAGCCTACCCGTTAATCACTCGTCCTTCGACGAAGATAAAGAGTCGCAATGAGCGAGCGTGTGTTGATGAACGCGCTTATACTGGAGAACATGATGACCGAACATAAAATTGCTTTTCAACCGAACGCCGCACAGGCTGAGCGCGCTATGCGCCTGACTTCGGCGCAGGAATGGGCGCAGCAGAGCGCCGAGCGCGCACAGGCCAATGTCAGCGGCCTGTACCGCAACGAATCCGAACACGACGCCTGCGGTGTGGGCTTTGTCGCGCACATTAAAGGTGAGCGTAGCCACAATATTGTTTCACAAGGCTTGCAAATTTTGATCAATCTGGATCACCGTGGCGCGGTGGGTGCCGATCCGTTGATGGGTGACGGCGCAGGTATTTTGTTGCAAATTCCAGACACTTTATATCGTGAAGAGATGGCCAAGCAAGGCGTGACCTTGCCGCCAGCAGGCGAATACGGTGTGGGTATGATTTTCTTGCCAAAAGAGGAAGCATCCCGTTTGGCCTGTCAACAAGAATTAGAGCGTACCGTCCGCG
The DNA here is from genome assembly GCA_964481695.1 of uncultured Hydromonas sp. Lineage (GTDB taxonomy): Bacteria > Pseudomonadota > Gammaproteobacteria > Burkholderiales > Burkholderiaceae > CTSOIL-112. Next base: position 3,192 of record CAYZVI010000091.1, read on the forward strand.
CTGAAGGTCAAGTGGTACTGGGCTGGCGCGATGTGCCGGTGAACAAAGACATGCCGATGTCACCTGCGGTACGCGAAACCGAGCCGGTGATTCGCCAGATTTTCATCGGTCGCGGTCAGGACATCATGGTGACCGATGCGTTGGAGCGTAAACTGTATGTGATTCGTAAGACCGCGTCACACCGCATTCAGCAATTGAACTTGAAATACGGTAAAGAGTACTTCGTACCCTCTATGAGTGCGCGCACCGTGGTGTATAAGGGCTTGCTGTTGTGTGATCAAGTGGGTGAGTATTTTGCTGACTTGACCGACGAGCGTACCGTTTCAGCGATTGCCCTGGTGCATCAACGTTTCTCAACCAATACTTTCCCAGCGTGGGAATTGGCGCACCCGTACCGCTTCATCGCGCATAACGGCGAGATCAACACCGTCAAAGGCAATGTGAACTGGATTCGCGCACGTCAAAAAGCGATTACTTCAGCCGTTTTGGGCGACGATTTGCACAAACTCTGGCCGCTGATTTATCCGGGACAATCCGATACCGCATCGTTTGACAACTGTTTGGAATTGTTGGTGATGGCCGGTTATCCGTTGTCACACGCGATGATGATGATGGTGCCGGAAGCGTGGGAGCAAAACGATCTGATGGATCCGACGCGCCGTGCATTCTACGAATACCACGCCGCGCTGATGGAGCCGTGGGATGGTCCGGCAGCCTTGTGTTTCACCGACGGTCGCCAAATCGGCGCGACGCTGGATCGTAATGGTTTGCGTCCGGCGCGCTACTGTGTGACCGATGGGGACTTGGTGATTTTGGCTTCTGAATCAGGCGTATTGCCAGTTTCGGACAGCGACATCAAACAAAAATGGCGCTTGCAGCCGGGCAAAATGCTCTTGATCGACACTGAGCAAGGGCGCATTATCTCTGACGACGAAATCAAGAGCAATCTGGCGAATGCGCGTCCTTACAAAGAATGGACCAATCGTTTGTCGGTGCATTTGGATGATGTGGCTGTTCCGAGTGAAGAGCTTCCGACGCCTAAATCTGAATTATTGGATCGTCAGCAAGCCTTTGGTTATTCGCAAGAAGACATCAAAGTCATTTTGCAAGCCATGGGTCAAAACGGTGAAGAAGCTACTGGCTCGATGGGTAACGACTCCGCATTGGCGGTTTTGTCGAACAAAAACAAATCGTTCTACAACTACTTCCGTCAATTGTTCGCACAGGTGACCAACCCGCCGATTGACCCGATTCGTGAGCAAATGGTGATGTCTCTGGTGAGCTTCATCGGTCCAAAACCGAATTTGCTGGACATTAACAATACCAACCCACCAATGCGTATTGAAGTGGCGCAGCCGGTATTGAGCTTTGAAGACATGGCGAAAATCCGCCACATCGAAAAATACACCGATGGTAAATTCAAATCATTCCTGTTGGATATTAAATACCCTGCATCATGGGGCGCGGCGGGTGTGGAAGCGCAATTGGCTTCATTGTGTGCCTTGGCGGTGGACGCGGTCAAATCCGGTCACAATATTTTGGTTCTGTCTGATCGTGGTGTGGATGCAGAGCATTTGGCGATTCCTGCGTTGCTCGCAACTTCGGCGATTCACCAGCATCTCGTGGCGCAAGGCTTGCGTACTTCCACGGGATTGGTGGTCGAAACCGCCAGCGCGCGTGAAGTGCATCATTTTGCGCTGTTGGGCGGTTTTGGTGCGGAAGCGGTGCATCCGTACCTCGCGTTTGCGACTTTGGCCGATATGGTACAAAAAGGTCTGATTAAGGACAAAAAACCATCCGAAGCAATTGCGTACTTCACCAAAGCGGTGGGCAAAGGCTTGCAAAAAGTGATGTCGAAAATGGGTATCTCGACTTATATGTCGTACACCGGTTCGCAGATTTTCGAAGCGGTGGGCTTGAAGCAAGAATTGGTCGACAAATACTTCAAAGGTACGCCTAGCAACGTTGGAGGCTTGGGCTTGTTCGAGGTGGCGCAAGAAGCTGTGTCTATGCATGCCAAAGCCTTTGGCGGTAAGCAAGATTTGCAAGAAAAATTGGCGACCGGTGGCGAATACGCATGGCGCAATCGCAGCGAAGAGCACATGTGGACGCCGGATGCGATTGCAAAATTGCAGCAATCTACTCGTCGCAATAACTATCAAACGTATAAAGAATACGCGCAGATCATCAACGATCAGTCCAAACGCCACATGACTTTGCGCGGCTTGTTTGAATTCAAAGTTGATCCGAGCAAAGCGATTGCGCTGGATGAAGTAGAACCCGCGACTGAGATCGTTAAACGTTTTGCCACTGGCGCGATGAGCTTGGGTTCGATCTCAACCGAAGCGCACTCAACCTTGGCGGTGGCGATGAACCGCATCGGTGGTAAATCCAATACCGGTGAGGGTGGTGAAGACCCACGTCGCTACCGTGAAGAAATGCGTACCGGTCAATCAGGCATTCAAGATGGACAAACCATCGGTGACATCATCGGTAAAGACCGCGTTTTAGTCGATATTCCGATGAAAGCGGGCGATTCACTACGCTCGAAAATTAAACAAGTGGCATCGGGTCGCTTTGGTGTGACCGCTGAGTACCTCGCCAGCGCGGATCAGATTCAGATCAAGATGGCGCAAGGCGCGAAACCGGGTGAGGGTGGTCAATTGCCGGGTGGTAAAGTGTCCGAGTACATCGGCGCATTGCGTCACTCGACGCCAGGTGTCGGTTTGATTTCGCCGCCGCCGCACCACGATATTTACTCGATTGAGGATTTGGCACAGTTGATTCACGACTTGAAAAACGTCAATCCAGTGTCGTCCATTTCCGTCAAATTGGTGGCAGAAAATGGTGTGGGCACGGTTGCCGCCGGTGTGG
>CAYZVI010000092.1:0-6065 GCA_964481695.1 uncultured Hydromonas sp.
TTTTTGGCTATAAAAAAACCGCCGTATTATTTGGGCGGTTGTGTTTAGATCTGTGGCACGTGCGGACACGCATTTAGCGCCAAGAGCCTAAACACCATCGCAAAGTTTGCCAACGACCACAAACGTTCGTTAGAACGTCGGATTGAATCGAATCGAAGGAAGGTCGGCGTGCGTTATTCATGCGCGGTATTGTAGCGGGAAAATAAATTTTTACCAAGAAAAAATAACACGCTCTAAGTTTTTTACCTGTAACTGTGGCTTTTCTTCATGACTACACTGATTGATACTTGCATTGCTGGTTATAACTTTGTCCCCACTCGTGCATGGCATTAATTACCGGCAGCAGCGTACGGCCAAACTCAGTCAGTGAATATTCTACCTTGGGCGGGACAACCGGATATACCTCACGGTGAATCAGCCCATCCTGCTCTAACTCCCTCAATTGCAATGTCAACATACGCTGTGTAATCTCGGGCAGCAGACGACGTAGTTCGTTAAACCGCTGCGTCTGCTCAATCAAATGATACAAAATCAGCACCTTCCATTTGCCGCCAATGACCGACAAGGTCGTATTGACAGGGCAAAAGCTATGGTATGGTTCAGCGTTCAGGGATATTTCAGGGGTGTCCATAATCAAAATACTCAATTAAATTGCCACAGTATAAAAAATGTGTGTACTTGTAAAAAATAATGATAATGCTATATTACTACCTATAAGCCATGCAATCAATTGAAAATGAAAGGACACGATATGCAAGGAAACACTATTCGCCATGTACGCCGTATTTACCAAGCGACCAGCCAACACTGGGTCGGTGATGGCTTTTTGGTGCAGCCGCTGTTTTCACACATGGGCGAAGACAAGCAAACCGATCCATTTTTGATGCTCGACTATGCCGCGCCGAGGGAGTTTGAGCCCAATTCGAGCGCGTCACCGCGCGGCGTGGGTCAGCATCCGCACAAAGGCTTTGAAACCGTCACCATTGCCTATCACGGCGAAATCGCTCATCGCGACTCAACCGGCGGCGGTGGCGTGATCAAAAAGGGCGATGTGCAATGGATGACCGCCGGCGCGGGCATCATCCATGAAGAATTTCACTCCGAGGCGTTCAGTCAACGCGGTGGATTGTTTGAAATGGTGCAGCTGTGGGTCAATTTGCCCGCAAAGGACAAAAACACACCGCCGCGCTATCAACATCTGTCCAAAGAAAACATCCCCGTGGTGACACTGCCCAACGAGGCCGGTCACATCCGCGTGATCGCGGGGGAATACGAAGACGCGCGCGGTGCAGCACAAACCTTCACCGAAATGAATGTGTGGGACATCGTGCTGCATGCAAATGCGGCGACCTCATTACTGCTGCCAGAAAATCACAACCTCAGCATGGTCGTGCTGCGTGGCGACGTGACGTTTAATGGCACAGAAACCGCACAGGCGGGTGAACTGGTCGGCTTTGTCACCGAGGCAGGTACGATAGAACTGCAAGCAGGTTGCGAAGAAGTCAAAATTCTACTGCTGTCTGGCGTGCCGATTGACGAGCCGGTCGTAGGCTACGGACCGTTTGTGATGAACACCCAGCAGGAAATCCGCCAAGCGATTTTGGATTTTAATGCGGGACGGTTTGGGCAGATTGGTTGATCGGCTGATGTACAAAATCCCACGCACTATCGGGTTGCATACGTAGGATGAAAGTCGATAAAAAACGTAGGGTGGGCAAATGCGCAGCATTTGCCCACCGCGTTCATCACGAAAATGGTGGACAAATTTATGATTTGCCCACCCTGCTTGCTGAATCAAGTGTGACAACAATAATTCAAATCAAGGGAAAGCATAAAGCTAATTTAAGTTCATGACTTTTAGTGTTGGTGTATTTATCCAAAAAACTCTGTCATACCCGCGCACGCGGGTATCCAGAATGCGGGAATAACAATGTAAACGGAAAAGCTGGGTGGTATGACGATTTGTGTTTAAGAAATTTATCTGAATTTTAGACGTGACGCACTTTTATCAAGCATGTGCGTTCAATTCAAACGTTTCTAATTCAATCATCCGCCGCCGTTGTTACACGCAACTGATCCAGCACTTGATTGACACGCAGCACGCGATCGGCCAGCTCGGGCATTTCGTAGGTCAGGCGAATTTTGTCTTGACCATTGAGTTTGACGTTACGGTCTTTTTGGATGAGTTGGATCATGGACAGACCGTCAATCGGGGCATTTTTACCAAAATGGATTTGTCCGAGCTGTGCGGCGATGTCCATTTTCAGAATTCCCATTTGCTGTGCACGCAGACGCAGGCGGTGGGTTTCGAGCAGGGCTTTGGCGGGTGTTGGTAGCTCGCCGAAACGGTCGACGATTTCTTCTTGAATATCATTGAGCGTGGCTTCGTCCGCAGCGGCGGAGAGGCGTTTGTAGAGGCTGAGGCGCTCGTTCACGCTGCCGCAATACGCATCGGGCAGCAGGGCGGGTGTGTGCAGATTAATCTCGGTGGTGATACCCAGCGGCGCGGTGAGGTCGGGTTCTTTGCCGCGTTTGAGTGACTTGATCGCGGCGTTGAGCATGTCGTTGTATAGGCTAAAACCGATTTCGGTGATATTGCCCGATTGTTTTTCGCCGAGGATTTCACCTGCGCCGCGGATTTCCATGTCTTGCATGGCGAGGAAAAAGCCGGAGCCGAGTTCTTCCATTTGTTGGATGGCTTCGAGGCGACGCTCGGCTTGCGAGGTCAGTGCGTCTTCGTGGTGAATCAGCAGGTAGGCGTAGGCTTGATGGTGGCTGCGGCCGACGCGCCCGCGCAATTGGTGCAATTGTGCGAGGCCGAATTTGTCCGCGCGGTGCATGATGATGGTATTTGCATTCGGTACGTCAATACCCGTTTCAATGATGGTGGTGCAGAGGAGTATGTTTGCACGTCCGTGGTAAAAATCGCGCATCACGCGTTCCAAATCGCGCTCGTGCATTTGCCCGTGGGCAATGGCGATGCGCGCTTCGGGAATCAGCTCGGCGAGCACCTCGCGGCGGTTTTCGATGGTGGCGACTTCGTTGTGCAGGAAGTACACTTGGCCGCCGCGTTTGAGCTCGCGCAATACAGCTTCACGAATCACGGATTTTTCTTCACGACGCACAAAGGTTTTGATCGCCAGTCGTTTTTGCGGTGCGGTGGCGATGACCGAGAGGTCGCGCACGCCTTCCATCGCCATGCCCATGGTGCGCGGAATCGGCGTGGCGGTCAGGGTGAGGATGTCAACTTCGGCACGCAGGTTTTTCATCGCTTCTTTTTGGCGCACGCCGAAGCGGTGTTCTTCGTCGATGATGACCAAGCCGAGACGGGCGAACTGGACGCTCGGCGAGAGCAGTTTGTGCGTGCCGATGACGATGTCGACCGTACCTTTTTCCAAGCCTTCGAGCACTTCGGTGGTTTTTTTGCCGGATACAAAACGCGAGACTTCGGCGATGCGAATCGGCCATTTTGAAAAGCGGTCAGTGAAGGTTTGGAAATGTTGTTCGGCGAGCAAAGTCGTTGGCGCGAGCACGGCGACCTGTTTGCCGCCCATCGCGGCGATGAACGCGGCGCGTAGCGCGACTTCGGTTTTGCCAAAGCCGACGTCGCCACAGACCAGCCGATCCATCGGTTTGGCGGCAATCAAATCGTGGGTCACGGCGGCAATCGCGCTGGCCTGATCGGGCGTGGTTTCAAAGCCAAAATCATTGGCAAACACTTCGTAATCGGCTAAGTCCAATGGGAAGGAGTGGCCCTGGCGCATGGCGCGGCGCGCGTATAAATTGAGCAACTCGGCGGCAGTGTCGCGGATTTGCTCGGCGGCTTTTTTGCGCGTTTTGCTCCAGCGATCCGTACCGAGTTTATGCAGCGGCGCGTGCTCGGGGTCGGCGCCGGCGTAGCGCGAAATCACCGCCAACTGCGACACGGGCACATACAGCGCGGTGTCGTCGGCGTAGGTCAGGTGCAAAAATTCGGTCAGCCCGTCGCCCAAATCCATGTTCACCAAACCCTGATAACGCCCGATGCCGTGCTCGACATGCACCACCGCATCGCCCTCGCGCAGCTCGGACAGCGAGGCAATCATCATGTCGACGTTGGACGTTTTCTCGCCGCGTCGTGTGCTGCGGTGCGTACCACTGCTGCTGGCGTACAACTCGTTTTCGGTAATCAGGCACAGATTGGGCAGATTGGGCAAATCGCGCACGCTAAAGCCACGCTCCAGTGGTGCGTGGCTGATATACAGTTTGCTCGGGTCGTTCAGCGCCGTGATCTGCGCCCAATCGGTCAGCGTGTGCGTGGTGATGTTCTGCCGCGCGAGCGTGTCGACGAGCGTGGTTTGCCGCCCCAGACTTTCGGCGAAGACAATGGTACGCGTGTCGTTCTGAGCATTCTCACGCACCACCGCTTGCAGTCGCGCGAACGGCTGCTCGTCCTGCGCGGTGATCGACACGCGCACATCGGGCACAGCGCGGATGTGTTGTGCGAATGGCGTGTGGTTCAATTTCTCAGCATCATTTTTGCGCAAAGCCAATTGCGCGAATGGCTTCATCGCTTCGAACCACTCCGTTTCATGTTGAAACAACATTTGCGGCGGTAAAATCGGCGTGACAATGTCGCCTTTCAAAAAATCATAGCGCGTCTGCGTGTCGCGCCAAAACTGCTCAATCGTCTGCGTCACATCACCATGCATCACCAGCGTCGCATCGTTTGGCAAATAATCGAACAACGTCGCCGTCTGCTCAAAAAACAAAGGCAGATAATACTCAATCCCCGCGTTAAACACACCGTTCGCAATGTCCTTATAAATCGCATGCTTGGCCGGATCGCCCTCAAACTGCGCGCGCCATGCATTGCGAAACGCCCCGCGCGCCGCCTCATCGGTCGGATACTCACGCCCGGGCAACATCTGCACCGACGGCACCGGATACAACGTGCGCTGCGTGTCCACGTCAAAAGTCTTAATCGACTCGATCTCATCGCCAAACAAATCCACACGAAACGGCAACACCGCACCCATTGGAAACAAATCAACCAAACCGCCGCGCAAGGCAAACTCACCCGGCGCCACCACCTGACTCACCGCCGAATAACCCGCATTCACCAACTGCTCGCGCAACGCATTCAGATTCAAACGATCATTTTGCTTGAACGAAAACGAGCGCCCAAGTAAAAAAGAGGGGGGCGACAAACGGTATAACGATGTGCTTACCGGAACCAGCAACACATCACATTGCCGCTGCGTCAACGCATACAAAGTCTGCAAACGCTCCGACACCAAATCATGATGCGGCGAAAACTGGTCATACGGCAAAGTCTCCCAGTCCGGCAACTGCAACACCCGCAAACCCGGCTCAAAATACCCCATCTCCGCCTGCAAACGCCCCACATCCTGAGCATCCGAACAAAAAACCACCAGCGGAGACCGCTGCTGCGCGCACAAAAACCGCCCCAACTGCCCCAAAAACAACGCATCTGATGAACCGAAGGGAAGCGGTGTTGAAAAGCGGTGGTTGGGTTTGAGGTGGGACAGAAGTGCGTTAGGCTGGAAAGTGAGGGTAGCAGTGGGCATGATGCGGTCTAATAAAAATGGCATCCGTATTATATCTGTGATTGAAGATGTCCGCGAATGCCCGTTGCAGCCAGTGCACATTTCCCAGTAGGTTATAATAATGGCACAAGCAACGAAAACACCGATTGAGTTCCAGCCAGTGCACATTTCCCAGTAGGTTATAATTGCGGTCGGGGGCGGCGGGAGAGGAGAACGGTTCCAGCCAGTGCACATTTCCCAGTAGGTTATAATCTCCATTCATGCGTTGCGCTATCAATAATGGTTCCAGCCAGTGCACATTTCCCAGTAGGTTATAATAGCCAACTGCGTGACCACGTCCGTCATTTGGTTCCAGCCAGTGCACATTTCCCAGTAGGTTATAATAATTGCGGCATGGTGTCCTCTGCCACCTCCGTTCCAGCCAGTGCACATTTCCCAGTAGGTTATAATGCATGACGGCGAAACGAGCGGATCGTACACGTTCCAGCCAGTGCACATTTCCCAGTAGGTTATAAT
>CAYZVI010000093.1:0-5961 GCA_964481695.1 uncultured Hydromonas sp.
TCATGCGTGAGCTGTGGGGGCGGCATTGGGTGTTCGCGCACAATGGCAATCTGGTAGATTTCGCCGCACCGGATGAGGGCGTGTTTCAACCCGTCGGCGTGACCGACAGTGAGGCGGCGTTTTGCGCGCTGCTGCATGGTTTGCGCAGTGCTTTTCCCGATGCGACTGCAAAAAATCCACCGTCCGTGGCGCAAATTACGCGGGCGTTGAAATCGCTGGTTGCACAGATTGCGAGGCATGGCACGTTTAATTTCTGTTTGTCGAATGGACAAGCGATGTGGGCGCATTGCTCAACGAATTTGTTTTACATCGTGCGTGAACATCCATTCGCCACCGCACATTTGAAGGATGCGGACGTTACCATTGATTTTGCGCAGCATACTACTCCCAATGATCGTGTGGCCGTCATTGCGACTCAGCCGCTGACCGATAATGAGATGTGGTATCAGATGAGTGAGCATGAGTTTGTGGTGTTTCAAGATGGCAAGCCATGTGATTTTGCATCAGCGTGATATACGCCGCACATAAAAAGACCCCGAGCGAATGCTCGGGGTAATGCTTTGTGTGATTTGGGTTTTTATTTTGTTTTTAGAATTAACTATGCGATGCCAGTAACTCCGCATTACCGCCGGCTGCTGTGGTGTCGGTACATACGTGGAACTCGTGTACCCAGTTGTACAGACTGGTATTCGATGAAATCAGCGGAATGATTTCGCCGTCCATGTGAGCCAAACCGTTGCGAATTTCACGAGCGCGCGCGTCGTCGGCAAAATACGCTACCGCATCAAAATCATAAAATGCCGCAATGCTCGCATCGCTCAATTCATTGGCTGCGCGAGTATAACGAGCCAATTCGGGTGCGTCTTTGAGGGCTTGCTCAAGCATCAGATGCGGCACGATGGCGCGATTGTGCGTTGCTGCGGTCAGGACGATTTGCTGTTCTACGTCTTTGATGGTTGGCCCCAGACACAGAATTTCACCACGTCCACGTACGCGATACAGATTGCGCTCGCCGGTCGGACTGTCAAGCGATTCGCCTTCCCAAGGCATCAGACGAGCGGCCAATGTTTCGGTAAATGCAGCGTTATCATCCGCATGCACATGGGCCAATGCGGTCAGGTACATTGGACCACCGGCTTTCGGACCTGTGCCGGATAAACCACAGCCGCCAAATGGTTGGCAACCGACGACGGCGCCAATTTGATTGCGATTGACATAGATATTGCCGATGTGCGCGCGAGCGGTCAGATCGTTAGCGCGTCGCTCAATGCGGGTGTGTAAACCAAGTGTCAGACCGTAATTTTGTGCGTGAATGTCATCCAATACTTTGTCTAAATCATGCGCGTCAAACGTTGCAAAATGCACGATTGGGCCAAACATTTCCTCACCTAAATCGGCAATGCCGTTGACACGAACCAAGCTTGGTGCGACGAAATGACCGCGAGCGGCGAGTTCGCTCGGAACCGGTTTTTGATGGATGATTTGACCATTTGCTGCACGCTGGTCAATGTAGCTTTGCAGCTTACTTTGTGCGCTTTCATCAATCACAGGTCCCACGTCAGTCGATAGACCCGCAGGATCGCCAATGACCAGCGCATCCATAGCGCCTTGCAGCATGGTGAGTAATTTGTCTGCAATGTCTTTTTGTACATACAGCATGCGCAGTGCGGAGCAGCGTTGCCCCGCGCTTTGGAAACCACTGGTGATGATGTCACGCACGGCTTGCTCAGGCAGAGCCGTAGAGTCGACGATCATCGCATTCAGGCCGCCGGTTTCGGCGATCAGCAGTGAGCTTGGCGCGGTATGATCAGCCAGAGCGCGGTGAATGCGTTGAGCGGTCGGCATCGAGCCGGTGAAGCACACGCCCGCCACAGTCGGATGTGAGGTCAGTGCTGCACCGATGTCACTGCCGCGACCTTGTGTGAGAATCAATACATCCTGTGGTACACCGGCTTCGTGCATCAGTTGTACCGCACGCTCGGCGATCAATGGGGTCAATTCGGCTGGTTTGGCAATCACCGCATTACCCATCACCAAGCTGGCAACGATTTGCCCCGAAAAAATTGCCAGCGGGAAGTTCCACGGTGAAATACATACCATCACGCCTCGTGACTCAAGTTGATTTTGGGCGTAGTGTTGGCGTGCTTGTTGAGCGTAGTAGTAGCAAAAATCAACCGCTTCGCGCAGTTCGGCAACGGCATCGGCCCATGACTTGCCGGCCTCGCGTGTGAGCAGCGCCATCAACTCGGTGTGGTGTTGCTCGAATAGCTGTGCAATGCGATCAAGGATATCGGCGCGCTCATTTGCGGGACGTTGTTCCCATGATTTTTGTGCGGCTTGCGCGCGTTGCATCAAGCCTTCCACTTCACTGGCAGAGGTCATTGCTACGCGACCGATGACGTCGTCGGTGTTCGCCGGATTGTGGCTCAGCAACCATTGCGCTCCTGCTGTGGTGTCAAAAGCAGGGCGTTGCGCCCAGTATGCAGCGCGCTCAGCGGACAGCTTGTCTAAAACGATGCGTTGACTCAGGTCGAAGCCACGCGAGTTTTTACGATGTCTGAATAGTTTTGCCGCAGGGCGTACGGCGGTTTCATTGAGCAAATCATCGTCATTCAATATGGTTTCTGCGCGACTGATCGGATCGGCAGCAACGTCTACGGCAGGAATGTCGAGATTGGCAATTTGATGGACAAACGAGCCATTTGCGCCATTTTCCAGCAGGCGACGTACCAGATACGACAGCAGGTCGTGGTGTTGTCCCACGGGTGCATAAATGCGGCAGCGGTACAGATTTTGAGTTTTTGCAATTTCGTGTAAGGCTTCACCCATGCCATGCAAGCGTTGGAACTCGTAGTTGACGAAATGCTCTTGCTCATTAATCAGATGCAAAATGGCACTGACTGTGTGTGCGTTGTGGGTCGCGAATTGTGGGTAAATGCGATCATTCATGGCCAGCAGCAAGCGGGCGTTGGCCAAGTACGATACGTCGGTGAATGCTTTGCGGGTAAAGACAGGGAAGCTTTCCAAGCCCAATACTTGCGCGCGTTTGATTTCCGCATCCCAATACGCGCCCTTAACCAAGCGAACCATAATTTTACGGTCATAAGTTTGTGCCATCGAGTACAAATGCTTGAGCACATAAGGCGCACGTGGCATGTAGCTCTGCACCACGATGCCTAAACCTTTCCAATCGCGCAGCGATTCTTCGCGCATGAGTTGCTCGATGATGAGCATGGATAATTCAAGTCTTTCGGCTTCTTCTGCATCAATGTTCAAGCCCATGTTGAAATCAGCGGCCAATCGCGCCAGCTTGATTACCTCCGGCAGCAACTCGGCCATCACCGTTTCGGTCTGTGCTACTTCATAGCGCGGATGCAGTGCGGAGAGCTTGATCGAGATGCCGGGGTTTTCGGCGATGTCTTCACGTTGGCAATGTTGGCCGATGCTGATGATCGCATCGCTGTAGGATTGCCAGTAGCGTTGTGCGTCTTCTTGGGTTTTCGCGCCTTCGCCGAGCATGTCGTAGGAGTAGGTGTAGCCTTTTTCTTCGAGAATCTTGGCGTTTTCCAAGGCGTTTTCGATGGTTTGGCCGAGGACGAATTGCCCGCCCAGTTGTTTCAAAATTTGCGCGAGAATTTTATCAATCACGGGTTCGCCCACGCGGCGGATCAGGCTTTTTAGGGTGCTGATGACGTTCGCACTGCGTTGCTCGTCCAAAACCTGCTCGAGCAAAATTAAACCGCGAGTCGCTGCGTTGACCACCGTGCTGTCAGACTGGCTTTTGTGCGCAGACCAGTTTTTATCGGTGATTTTATCTTCGAGCAGCGCCATACGGGTGCTGACGTCCGGCACGCGCAGAACGGCTTCAGCCAAGCTCATCAACGCCAAACCTTCAGGATTCGAGAGTTGATATTCATTCAGCATCGCTTGCATCCAGTTCGGTGTTTTCATATTGCGCACCGCATGAACCATATCAGCGGCATGGTCAGATACCTGCTCGCGCGTCATGCGATTCCAATTCAACTGCGTGATGCGTTCGCGCACCAGCAGCGGCTCATTGCGATAGTCCGCGTGCAGCAAATCGTGATAGGTTTGTTCTGGGCTTGCTGTGAATGTAAAGTGTGTCATTTTTTTCTCCGAAGGAACGACTCAATGCACGCAGTTTAATCGGATGATTTTTATAAAACCACCAAATAATATAAATTCTATGGTTAAATTAACTATTATTTAATCAAAATTTCGTTAAATCAATTATGAATTCTGAATTAACCCGAGAGTTTGATAAGCTCGATTTTCAAATCATTGACATTCTGCGACAAGACGCTCGTATTGCCAATACACGTCTGGCTGAACGCGTCGGACTATCACCCACGGCGACGCAGGCGCGTGTCGAGCGATTAATGCACAAAGGCGTGATTCGCTATTTTGGTGCGGTGATTGATAATGGCAAACTGATGGGGGACAATCTGGCGTTTGTACAAGTGACGTTAAATAACACCAGTGCGGCCGCCCTACAAGAATTCAACCAAGCCGCGCATAAAATCGACGAAATCGAGGAATGCCACATGGTCGCTTCGAATTTCGACTACTTGCTGAAAGTGCGCAGTCGCGATATGAACAGCTATCGCCACATCCTCGCCGAGCGGATTTCCAGTTTGCCGTATGTGCGCCACACCTCGACCTACATCGTGATGCAGGCGGTCAAAGATTTGGGCGTGGCTTAGTTTATAATGCGCGCCATGATTATCCTGACCACTTTAAACGCCCGATACTCGCACGCCTCGCTCGGTCTGCGCTATTTGCTCGCCAATTTGGGCGAACATCAGGCACACACGCGCCTGCTCGAATTCACCATCAAAACGCCGACGGAGCAAATGTGCGACGAGCTGCTCGCGGATTCTCCACGCGTCATCGGCTTTGGCGTGTATATTTGGAATGTGAACGAAACCCTCGCGCTCATGCGCGCGCTGCGCGAACGCGCGCCTGAAGTCGTGCTCATTGTCGGTGGCCCCGAAGTCTCCTACGAGGTGGACGAACAAGCCATCTGCAAACTCGCTGACTACGTCATTACGGGCTGGGGCGAAATCACGCTGCCGCGCCTGCTCACGCAAATCATTCACGGGCCAAAACCGCTGATGAAAGTACACGTCGGCGAACAAGCGAAACTCGCTGATCTCATTTTGCCCTATCACCTATACACCGATCACGATTTGGCCAAACGCAATATCTACGTCGAAGCCTCACGCGGTTGTCCGTTTAAATGCGAATTTTGCCTCTCCAGTTTGGATAAAACCGCGTGGGCATTCCCGCTCGAACCGTTTTTGGAAGAGATGGACAAACTGTACCAACGCGGCGCGCGTACGTTCAAATTCGTCGATCGAACCTTCAATCTCAAACCCGAAACCGGCCGACGCATCCTCGACTTCTTCCTAGAAAAAATCCATGCTCGCCCCGACGATCCGCTGTTCGTGCATTTTGAAGTCGTGCCCGATCATCTGCCCGCGATGCTCAAAGACGCCATCGTGCAATTCCCACCGGGCAGTTTACAGTTCGAAGTCGGCATCCAAACACTCAACCCCACCGTGCAAGGCCACATCTCACGCAAAACCAACCTCATCAAAGCACAGGAAAACATCCGATGGCTGCGTGAGCACAGCGACGCGCATCTGCATGTTGACTTGATCGCCGGATTGCCGAGTGAAACCATGGACAGCTTCGCGCAGGGCTTTAACGAGTTGTACACATGGGGCGCGCACGAAATACAACTCGGCATTTTGAAACGCTTGCGCGGCACGCCGATCACCCGCCACACCGCCGAGTTTCGCATGAACTACAACCCTGAGCCGCCCTACGACATCATCGACAACCGCGACATCACACGCGACGAATTGGGCGACTTCAAACTCTTTGCCAAATACTGGGATCACATTGCCAACTCAGGCCGCTTCGGCGAAACCCTGC
>CAYZVI010000094.1:0-5912 GCA_964481695.1 uncultured Hydromonas sp.
TGACCGCACAAACCGTTACCCCTTGGCAAACCGACGTATTCGCGCTGTGTAAAGAGCAAGCGCAGAAATCCGGCGAATTGCCCATCGCCCTGCTTACCCGTTTGAGCAGCGATTTGAGCCGCCACGATGGCGCTTTGCAATACACTTTATCCGGCCAGATTGACACCGAAAAACGCTCTCTGTTGAATATCCATATCAACGGTACGCTCGTAATGCGTTGCCAACGCTGCGCCGAGAACATGCAATACGCGGTGAACGTAGACAATACACTGCAACTGGTGCATTCTGAAGACGAGCTGGACAACGAAGAGGATGAAATCAACGCCATCATCGAAGGTACGGCTGACGTCGAAAAAATCGTCGGCAGTAAGACTTTTGACACGCTCAATTTGATGGAAGATGAAATCATCCTCAGCTTGCCGATAGTGATTGCACATGAGCACTGTGAAAAAACTTTGCCGATGTTCGCAGGAGAAAAAACATCTGCATTTGATGCATTGCGCGGATTCAAAGCGGATTAAACCCGTGCTTATCGATTTTAAATTGGCTTTTTAAATCAAATATTTGCCTTTGCGTTGTCAAACCACGACTTTTTTTCGACAAAGTTATAAGGCGCTTGGCAAATTAAAAAAAATCATTTATAATTTGAAATTCTCTAATCCGATTCGGATTGAATTAGAGCTAACAGAATTTGGAGTTCATCATGGCTGTTCAACAAAATAAAAAATCACCTTCTAAGCGCGGTATGCACCGTTCACACGACTTCATTACAGGTCCTGCGACTGCTATCGAGCCTGTAACGGGTGAAGTACACTTGCGCCACCACGTAAGCCCGAACGGTTTTTACCGTGGCAAAAAAGTAGTTAAAACCAAAAACGACGAATAATTCATCGTTTCGATTGCCATCAACGACGAATCATCGTTAATGGACAACAACGCAATCGAAGGTTAACGACAAAGGATTCAAGGCTGGTTTTTACCAGCTTTTTGTCGTTAAAATTCTCAATTCATTTTCAGGCATTCAAAATCACATCCACGACACATGAGTACACATAAAACCATTATTGCCGTCGATGTTATGGGCGGAGATCACGGTCTTTCCGTCACCCTGCCTGCCTGCGCTGAATTTCTGCGAACTCACCCCGAGGCGGGTCTACTGCTGGTCGGTGAACAAATGCAGATTACAGCGGCATTGTCACAACATCAATTGACGCTATCTGATCGCTGCCAAATCGTGCACGCCTCCGAAGTCGTCGAGATGCACGAAGCGGTCGAATCCGCCCTGCGCCGCAAAAAAGATTCTTCCATGCGCGTGGCGATCAATATGGTCAAAGAAGGTCGTGCGCACGCGGTTGTATCTGCGGGTAATACAGGCGCTTTGATGGCGATTGCCCGATTTGTACTCAAAACATTAGAGGGCATTGAGCGCCCTGCGATTGCTTCTATCCTGCCCAATCTCGAAGGCAGCGGTACGGTGGTGCTGGATTTGGGTGCAAACGTGGATTGCACCGCCGAGCACTTACAGCAGTTCGCTCTGATGGGTTCGTCACTCGTTGCCGCTACGATGGAGCACGCCACGGCGACTAATCCGCGCGTTGGCCTACTCAATATCGGTCACGAGGAAATGAAGGGCAACGAGGTGACCAAACAAGCGTTTGAACTGCTCAAAACCACACCGATTAATTTCATCGGCAATGTCGAAGGCAATCAAATTTTCACCGGTGGCGCAGACGTGATCGTTTGTGATGGCTTTGTTGGCAATGTTTTACTGAAAACCTCCGAAGGCATGAGTAAGCTGGTGCGCGAGCACATGACCGAAGAATTCAAAAAATCATGGTGGCGCAAATGGACGGCACTGTTTGCCATGCCCGCAATTAATGGTTTTAAACACCGCGTGGACAACCGCCCATTTAATGGTGCGGCATTAGTCGGCTTGCGCGGTGTGGTGATCAAAAGCCACGGCGGTGCAGACAGTTACGCCTATGGCTTCGCTCTGCAACGCGCGTTCAACGCGGTTGAACACAATATGTTGGAAAAAACCAGTGCAATGCTGGCGCAGATTCACCGCTAATCTTAAGGCACATCACAATGAAAACCGGTAGCATATGGCTACCGGTTTTTTTACATCAATCAAATGGGTTTAAATCACCACCATTTCAAAATCTGCTTTACCTACACCGCATTCAGGACAAGTCCAATCTGAAGGAATATCCTCCCACTTGGTGCCGGGCGCGATACCGTCTTCTGGCCAACCGTGTTCCTCATCATAAATCCAGCCACACACCAAGCACATCCAAGTTTTCATACCATCTCCAAAATATTAAAAATTTTTTAGACACATACCCAAGCCAACGCGAGCACGGTACAATACGATAACGCTTATTTTAACAAGGTTTGCCATGACATACCCCATTGTTTTAAGTTTTAATGCGCACGACCCTACCGGCGGTGCAGGCATCGCAGCCGATGCATTGACTTGCGCCAGTTTGGAAGCCAGCGCTTTCACTGTTGCCACGACCTTACTGGCTGGCGACTTCAGTCGATTGGAGGCCGTGATTCCTCTGGATGCCGACTGGGTAGACGATCAAGCACGCACATTGTTAGAAGATTCCGTCGTGCACGCCATCAAAATCGGCGTATTGCCCGATGTACAAATCGTGCGCGTGATCGCTGAAATTATGGCCGATTATCCGCAAGTCCCTGTGATTTTAGCTCCCTCTATCCTCGTCGCCGACGATGAAGACGGCAATAACGCCGAAGACATCATTACCGCGGTGCACGAATTGATTTTGCCGAGCACCAACCTGCTGGTGGCGCAACGCCACCTACTGCGTCAACTCGCCGAGGTCAAACACAACTTCTCGCAAATCGAAGAAAAGCATCCACAGCTACTGGCCAATGCACACGCCCAAGCGTTGCTATCATCGGGTTGCGAATATGTGTTTGCCACCGACGCCAAAGCGCCGGATTCGCAAGTCATCCATCAACTTTTCTCCAGCGATGGACTACTGCGCACCGACACCACGCCGCGTTTGAAAGACGATTTTTTGGGAGCGAACAGCACGCTATCCGCCGCCATCAGCGCACTCATCGCACATGGTCAACCAACGCCACAGGCCGTCGGCGAAGCCCTCGAATACACATGGCAAACCCTGCGCTTCGGCATTAGCATGGGCATGGGTAAAAAAATTCCCGACCGTTTTTACTGGACACGCCAAACGGAGCATGAGGAGCCAGAACTAGAGCAAGAACAACCGAAAAAACGCCCTGCACCTTCATCCAACACTTTGCAATAATTTTTACACTTACAGAGAACATGACTGAATTAGACCAAAACCAAGCCCTCTTTGACCGCGCCCAAACCACCACCCCGGGCGGCGTGAATTCGCCCGTGCGCGCGTTTCGCTCCGTCGGCGGCACGCCGCGCTTCATCAAACGCGCCGAGGGTGCGTATTTCTGGGACGAAAACGACACGCGCTACATCGACTACATCGGCTCATGGGGACCGATTATCGTCGGCCACGCCAATCCGCGTGTGGTCAAAGCGGTGCAAGAAGCCGCTGCGAACGGCCTCGGCTACGGTGCACCGACCCGCGCCGAAGTCGAAATCGCCGAAAAACTGTGCCAAATGTTGCCGCAGCTCGAACAAGTGCGCCTCGTCTCCTCCGGTACCGAAGCGACCATGAGCGCGATTCGCCTCGCACGTGGTTTCACAGGGCGCGATCTGCTGGTCAAATTTGAGGGCTGCTACCACGGTCACTCCGACAGCCTGCTGGTCAAAGCAGGCTCAGGTCTGTTGACCTTTGGCAATCCCTCCTCTGCCGGTGTGCCACAAGCCGTTTCCAAAGACACGCTGGTGCTGCCATACAATGACGTTGAGGCGCTGCACACCCTGTTCAAAGAAAAAGGTGACCAACTCGCCTGCGTCATCCTCGAGCCGATTGCCGGCAATATGAACTTCGTGCGTGCTACGCCTGAATTCATGCAAACGCTGCGCGAGCTGTGCACGAAGCACGGCGCGGTATTGATCATCGACGAGGTCATGACGGGCTTTCGCGTGGGCAAGCAATGTGCACAAGGTCTGTACGGCGTGCAAGCCGACATAACCACGCTGGGTAAAGTTATTGGCGGCGGTATGCCGGTCGCCGCGTTTGGCGGTCGCCGCGACATCATGGCGCACATGGCGCCGCTCGGCGGCGTTTATCAAGCCGGCACACTGTCTGGCAATCCGGTAGCGGTGGCAGCGGGCATGACCACATTGGAAATCATCTCCGAGCCGTATTTCTACCAAAACCTATACGAGCGCACGCGCCAATTAATGAATGGCCTCGAATACGCCGCACAATCAGCCGGCATCCCCTTCTCCACCGACTGTGAAGGCGGGATGTTTGGCCTGTATTTCGCCGAGAAAAAACCACAGAGCTTTGCCGACATGATGGCTTCGCGCACCGACCTGTTCCCCGCGTTTTTCCACGCCATGCTTGACCAAGGCGTGTACCTCGCACCATCAGCGTTCGAAGCAGGCTTTGTCTCCGCCGCACACAGTGCGGATGATGTGGTCAATACCATTGCTGCGGCACAAAAGGCATTTGAAAAACTTCCACTTTAAATCATTAAAAAGGCGTTTTAACCGAAAAGGCACTTTTAAACCAAGTGCCTTTTTCTATCGTCATATTTAAACTACACCCGAGATCAAACCCAAACCAATCACCACCAACAGTACCGATACGATGCGCTGTATCATGCGCAAGGTCACTTTATGCAGCACCTTCGCACCGACATACGCACCAACAAAGGCAAACAGGGATGCCGACAGCACCATCGCCCAGTTAATCTGCGCCGCTTGGGTTGAAAAATTCCAGCCGTACACCAGCATCCGCGCGACATCCACCATCACCGCCAGCACCACACCGGTCGCAACGAAACGCTGCTGATTCAGCCCCGATTTGATGAGAAACATACTGCGAAATGCGCCCTGATGCCCCGACAATCCGCCGAAAAAACCACTGAGCGCACCGCCCAATGACAAATAGCGCGCATCAAATCGCATGTTGGCAAACCGCGGCGACAGCTCCAACCAGACGAATCCGAGAATCAACAAACCGATGATGAGTTTGACTATCGTCACGGAAACTGCGCGCCCGCTCCATTGGTATTCATAGGCGTTCGGTAGCCCTGACAGAAGATTGAGCAGCCACGCGCCCAACAACGCCGCGAGCACCGCTGGAGCGCCGAAGCGCACAACGATCGAGCGGTCGGCTTTGTTCCCAACCAAAGCGAGTTTGAACAAATTATTCGCCAGATGCACGATGGCGGTCACGGCAATGGCAACTTCGACCGGCAAGAATAAGGCCACCACGGGCATGAGCAAAGTGCCCAAACCGAAGCCTGAGAAAAAGGTCAAACATGAGGCAAGCAACGCCGCCAACGATACCCAAACGATTTCCATCCACACTCCTACTCGCCTTTTTTTGAATATCACCGCTGTTAGCGTAATTCACCCAGCAATTGCATCAACCCTGCCTGTGCGCTACGCGGTTTGACGCGGTTACTGCTGGCTTTACGGCGTGAGTAGCTGCCATCCGCGTTCATTTCCCATGCCTGTTGATTATCGGTCAGATACACGCGCAGACCTTCGTGAATCACACGTTTTTTGATTTTTTTATCCAAGATCGGGAACGCCAGTTCAATGCGTTTGAACACATTGCGCTCCATCCAATCCGCGCTGGAGAGGTACACGTCCTCACGACCTTGCCCATAAAAGTAGAACACGCGGTGGTGCTCGAGTACGCGCCCGATGATCGAGCGCACGCGAATGTTGTCCGACAGCCCCGGCACACTTGGGCGCAACACACAAAATCCGCGCACGATCAGTTCGATTTTCACACCCGCCTGCGAGGCTTCGTACAGCG
>CAYZVI010000095.1:0-5881 GCA_964481695.1 uncultured Hydromonas sp.
GTATTCAACCGATATGTGGTTTTATGATGGATGGGTAATGATTAATGATTGTTCAAATGCTGCGGGCTGCGCCAGTGAAACAGCAGATACGACGCGCAGCCGAGCACGATGCCCCAGAACGCGCTGCCCATTTGGAATAAGGTTACGCCCGATGCGCAGGTCATGAAGGTAATCAACGCCGCCTCGCGGTCAATCATGCGGTGCTCGCTGCTAAAGGCATTGCCAATGTTGCTCAAAATCGCACCCATCAAGGCCAAACCCGCCAAAACGGTGATCAACGCCTTCGGCAAACCAAGGAAAAACACCACCAGCACGCCGGCAAACGCCGCGATGATGAGGTTCATTACACCGTACCACAGCCCTGCGACGTAACGCTTGTTTGGCTCATGGTGACAGGCATGCTCGGTACATATTGCCGCTGTGATGGCTGCCAAGTTGATGCCAAAATTCCCAAACGGCGCGGTGATCGTGGATAAAAACGCGGTCAGGCCGACCAAAGGTTTTGCCGGTGCTTGGTTCGCGTCATAGCCCGAGGCGCGCAGCACCGCAATCCCCGTGATTTGCTGGCCGGTCAGGGTGATTAAACTCAGTGGCAGGCCGATATTCAGCAAAGCGTTCCAAGTAAACTGCGGCGTGGTCCAAACCACATTCGATAAATGCAGCGGTACATGTGGCACGGATGCATGCTGCCAGCCAAATACATACAGACAGCCCGCCAATAGCACAAACAGCGTGGCGTAGCGTGGCAAAAAGCGTTTGAACAGCACATAAGTCAGCAGCATCACCAGCACCAGACCTGCCTCGGAGCCAAGCATGGCAAAACTGCCCACACCGAAACGGAACAAAATCCCCGCCAACAGCGCCGCAGCGATGCTTTTGGGCAATTTATTCATCACGGTATCAAACATCCCCGAATACGCGATCAGAAAAATAATTCCGTTGGCAATGATAAACCCAGCAATCGCCTCGGCATACGTCACCGTCGGCAACGCAGTCAGTAGGAAAGCCGCGCCCGGCGTGCTCCACGCAGTGATGATCGGCGTGCGCGTCAGATAGGACAGCAGCACGCTGGCCAGCCCCACCGTCAGGGCAATCACACACAGCATCGAGGTGATTTGCTCGGCAGAGGCGTGGCCTGCCTGCGCTGCACCAATGACGATCGCCAGTGGTCCGCCGTAGCCTGCCAAATTGGCGATTAAAGGTGCGACGAAGGTGGATAAAGCGCTGTCTTGGCGAATTTCAGCGAGGCGAGGCGGGTGGTATTTACGAAACATACAATCCATCAAATTTAAAAATCAAAAAACGTTCAATTCACCTTGGGCAAACGGCATGACACGTCCGCCGACTTGGATTTCACCATTCTCGGACACGTTCAGATACAGATGATTCGGGCGGTCGATTGACTCGGCTTGGGTGATTTTCCACGACAGTGGTGCGAAGCCCGCCTCATGCGTCCATGCGCCCAGATTGGCGCAGGCCGAGCCGGTGCCGGGGTCTTCAACGAAGTTTTGGCCGTGTAAACTGAAAAAATAGCGCGAGGTCACCGCCCCGTGATTTTCATGCCACAGATAGACATTGATGTGTGTGACAGCTACGCTGTTATCGAATAACGCACTGGCATTGCTGGGCTTTGCACGCAGTACCGCTTCGCGCGAGGTCAGCGGTACGACGAGTTGCCATGTACCAGCGTTCATCCAGCGGTAGCCGTCTTCGACATCCTCCCAGTTTAAGCCCAAAGCCTGTGTTAAATGCTCGGGCGAGAAGGCGCATGGGGTGGATTGATAGCCCGATAATTTGAATCGGAATATGCTGTCTTTATGTGTAATGGTCGCCGTTTTCGCAGGTGTCGTGAGCGTGAAGGTATCGGGCTGGTTCAAATGCTGGTGCAACCATTGTGCTGCGCCGATGGTCGGGTGACCGGCGAACGGCATTTCATGCTCAGGTGTGAAAATTCGCAGATGCGCCGCGTGATTGGCTGCGGTTGGTGGCGTGATGAACACGGTTTCAGATAGATTAAATTTACGCGCGATGCGCTGCATGGTCGCGGTGTCCAGCGTTTGTCCATTCAGTAGCGGCACGATCGCCAGCGGATTGCCGCCCCAAGCGGATTCGGCGAATACATTACTGATGTAAAAAGGCAGTTTCATGAGGCAAACTCCATGTTTAATCTTTGACTAAAAAATACAGCCCGACGAGGGTGGTGACGATGCCGATGATTTTCTCCAATGAGAGCGATTCGCGGAACACGAAAATCGCTACGGGGATGAGCAGCAATGCCGCCGCACCGTTCACCGCCACGCCCGACCACTGCACCGAGCCGCCGCTGCGATAGGCGAGTAAAAAGCCGATTTCAATCAGCAGTACACCCAATGCGACCAGCCAAATTTGCCAAATGCTCAGCAGATTCATCACGGATAGGGTTTCCGTCCCTCTAAAAAACGGCAGCAAAGCCGCGCAAAAGCCAAAGGCAATGGCGTAAATCACCATCAGCAAAACCATCGGATTGGCGTTCGATGGCAGTGCTTTTTGCCCGATGTGGTAGGAAAAATTACCGAGCGCGGCAACAAACAGAAACAGCAAGGTGGATTTCATAAAAGCCTTTCAAGTGAAGAGTTACCTTACATCCACTGACGGATGTCGGTTAAAAACTGTTCGACTTTATCCATTGGTGTGGCCCATGACGTGACTAGGCGAATGGCGGCGGTATCATTGTCCAACGCTTCCCAGACATAAAAACCATACTGCTGTTGCAATGACGCGATCAGGCTGTTGGGCAAAATCGGAAAAATTTGATTGGTCGGCGAGTCGGTTTGAAACTCAAATCCCAGCGCGCTCAAGCCATTGCGTAATCGCTGCGCGCAGGCATTGGCATGGCGTGCCAGCTCAAAATACAAACCATCTTCAAATAGGGCGACGAACTGGCTGGCAATCACGCGACCTTTGGCGAGCAATGCGCCGCGCTGTTTGAGCGCGTAGCGAAAATCGCATTGCAGTGCCGGATTAACAATAACAATCGCTTCGCCGATCAGCGCACCGTTTTTTGTACCGCCGATGTAGAACACATCGGCCAACTGCGCGATATCCGCCAGCGTCACATCCGCACCTTCGGCGGTCAACGCCATCGCCATGCGCGCGCCATCGATGTATAAATACAGTCCGTGTGCGTCACACAGCGTACGCAGCGTTTGCAATTCAGCTTTGCTGTACACCGTCCCCAGCTCGGTCGATTGCGAGATGAACAGCATGCGTGGTTTGACCGAATGCTCATTCGGATGCGTGAGCAAAACGTGTTCAATCGCTTCGGGCGTGAGTTTGCCGTTGACATGGGGCGTGTGGATGACCTTGTGACCGGTCGCTTCAATCGCGCCGGTTTCGTGGGTGGAAATATGCCCCGCTTCGGTGGCGATGACGGCTTCGTGCGGGCGAAGCATCGAGCTGATGACGGTCAGATTTGCTTGCGTACCGCCGCTGATGAAATGAATATCAGCATTTGGGACGTGAATCTGAGCGTGAATTAAATCACGCGCATGGGCACTGATGCGATCCAAGCCGTAACCGGATTCCTGCTGGGTTGGATTGAGTGCGATCGCGGCCAAACATGCCGGATGCGCGGTTTCTGAATAATCGTTAAAAAATTGGTGGATGTAATTCATATCAACTCAAGAAGTCTAAATTGAACGGTGGGTGATGATCGGTACTTTTTTACCCATATACGCGGTCCACACCACAGAGGCTGCGAATAAGATAATCATCCAATCAAAGTGTTCACCAAGCAAGGGAATAGCAAATAAAATCGTTGAAAAGGGTTGTACGATTTGCACCTGACTGACCCGCAACGCGCCGCCGATATGCAGTGCGTGGTACCACATCATCATGCCGGCCCACATAGAGAAAATGGCAACATACAAAAAGCCTAACCATGCGGTAGTTGGAATAATATGAGTCGGCCGTGTTAACCATGAAGCAGGGATCGTCAAAGGTAAAAACAGTACCAACATCCAACACAAGACCTGTGGCGCAGGCAATTCGCGGCTCAATTTAGCACCATAGGCATAACCGTAGCCGCACAGCAAAACAGCCAAGAAAATCAACACATCGGCTAAGTGCAGAGAGATATAGCCATCGTGCCGATACGCACGCCACAGCGCAAAAATCACTACCAAGCTTGCTCCCAATACTGCCCATAGCCAAAAACGCAATGGCGCGTGCTGGCGAAACAGCACCGCTGCGATGGCTGCGGTTGCCAAGGGCAATAAACCATTGAACACCGCCGCATGCGAGGAAGGAACGTACAGCAGGCCGACACTTTGCAGTACGGGAAAGCCAATGGCGTTACCCACACCAATGTAAAATAAATAACGCCATTGTCGCCCACATGGTATGACTGCTTTAACCCGCCATAAATACACCGCTGCGAATAACCCGGCCAAGGCAGCACGACCAAACGCAATGAACCATGGTGAGAGGTATGGCGACGCAGCGCTGCCGATCGCCAGCTTGGACATGGGGAGCGTGAGTGCAAAAATCGTTACTGCCAATAGCCCAAGCCATAAGCCGCGAATTTCATCTTTGCTGTGGTGATGTACGGTATGCGTTGAAGACATGTTTTTTGTAAATAAGTCGGTGAATCATAATGTTGACACGATACTCAAAAAATACGATACAGTAACGATACAATTTCATGCACAATTTTTAAACTGTACCGTTATGGAACACAATACACTTACCGATCAATCGATCAATGCGTCTGTGACAAATCCGACCGAAGATCACCCGCCGGTGAGCCCGCAGTTGCTCAAAGCGATGAATCCCAGCGCGCTGGATCCGCGTTTTAACAAGGTTGATGCCGTAGTTGCATGGCTCAATGAGCGCATTGAAATGCGTTTTTATGCGCCTGGCGCGCGTGTGCCGTCGGTGCGTCAGTTGGCAGATAAATTGGGGGTGTCACGGTTCACGGTGGTCAATGCGTATGAGAAAATGGTAGCTGCCGGCACTTTGACCTCCCGCGCTGGTTCGGGTTTTTACGTTGCGCAGGCGATTCATGTGGCTAAATCTGAGCCGGATTCGGCACAGAAAAATCTGTTGGCGTTTCAGGAAACCAGTGTGGTGGATGCGAAATGGCTGTTGCGCCATCTATTCTCCGATTTACCGGATGATCGCACGCCTGGCAGCGGAATTTTGCCGCGTTCATGGTTGGAAAACGAGCGCATGGGCGTGGCAGTACGCGCTGTGACGCGCAGCACCGATGCACATATTTACGACTATGGTCACGTCAGTGGCTACGCGCCATTGCGTGAGCAGATTGTGGTGCAGTTGCATCCATTGGGCATACATGCACAGCCCGATCAGGTGGTGACGACCAACGGCGTGTCCATGGCGATTGATCTGGTGGCGCGCTATTTTCTCAATCCGGGTGATGCGGTACTGGTCGATGATCCGTGCTGGTTCTGGCTGTACGGTTGCTTGCAGGCGCAGGGTTTGCGCGTGATTCCCGTGCCGCGTGAACCGGACGGGCCGAACATTGAAGTGCTGACCCACATCATGCAGACCGAGCGTCCCAAACTGTACGTGACCAACAGTGTGCTGCACAATCCGACTTCCTACGGAATCACCCCCGCACGTGCGTATCAGGTGCTGCGCCTGCTGGAGGAGTATGATGCCTACATGCTGGAAGACGATATTTACGGTGATCTGCATAGTGGCTTGAGCAAAGGTGCACCGGCGTTGCGCTATGCGGCACTCGATCAGCTCAAACGGGTGTTCTACATCGCCAGCTTCTCCAAATGCTTGGGTGCGGATTTACGTGTTGGGCTGCTGTGCTGTCCTCAGGAGCACACACAGGGCATCATCATGCGCAAAATGCTCTCGGCCATGGTGTGCT
>CAYZVI010000096.1:0-5858 GCA_964481695.1 uncultured Hydromonas sp.
CCAAATTCTTGGGCAAAGACGGCGTACTCACCGCCGAGCTCAAAGCGCTGGGCAAGCTGCCCATCGAAGAGAAAAAAACACGCGGTGCGCAAGTCAACGCCGTGCGTCAACAAGTCGAACAACTGCTCAACGACGCGCGTCAAGCGCTCGCCGATGCCGAGCTGAACGCCCGTCTCGCGACCGAAAAGCTCGATGTCACCTTACCGGGGCGTGGTTTGGCGCGTGGTGGCATACATCCCGTGACGCGCGTCACACGCCGTGTCGAAGCGATTTTCCGCTCCATGGGCTTTGACGTCGCCGATGGCCCTGAAATTGAAAATGACTGGTACAACTTCACCTCGTTGAACAGTCCAGAGAACCATCCGGCGCGTTCGATGCAGGACACCTTCTACGTCGAAGACAAAGATGAACGAGGCAATCCGCTCGTGCTGCGCACGCACACCAGCCCGATGCAAGTGCGCTATGCACGCACGCAAGTCGCAAAAATGCAGTCGGGCGAGCTCAAAGCCGGCAGCCCGATCAAAGTCATCGCGCCGGGACGCACCTATCGCGTGGATTCCGATGCGACGCACTCGCCGATGTTCCATCAGGTCGAAGGGCTGTGGATTGCCGAAGCGGTGAGCTTCGCCGACCTCAAAGCCGTGTACACCACGTTTTTGCAAAAATTCTTTGAAACCACCGATTTGCAAGTGCGTTTCCGCCCGTCCTACTTCCCGTTCACCGAACCGTCGGTCGAGATCGACATGGCGTTTGGCACAGGGCTGAATGCGGGCAAATGGCTAGAAATTTCCGGCGCGGGGCAAGTGCATCCGACCGTGATTCGCAATTTCGGCCTCGATCCCGAACAATACATGGGCTTCGCCTTCGGCTCGGGTTTGGAGCGATTGGCAATGCTGCGCTACGGTGTGAACGATCTGCGTCTGTTTTATGAAAATGATTTGCGGTTTTTGGGTCAGTTTAATTGATGAATGAGAATGCCAACAAGGTTTGCATGCAGTAAAAGCATTAGATAGAAGCAGAAGTGTGCGCCGTGCGTCCCCCAAGTACTTTACGGCTCGATAGTTGGTAGATGTTGTGGATTCTCGTTTGCGCAGAAATGATGGTGAGCGGCGAATAGTAGCGGATATATTGTGCTGCTGACATTCAAAAAGAATTTGGATTTCGTTTTAAACCGAAAAAAGCCGGTTGGTGCTTTTTTCGATTGGAGAAAACATGCAATTTTCAGAAAATTGGTTACGCGAGTGGATTAACCCCGATATTTCCAGCGAGCAGCTCGCGGATGTGTTGACGATGGGGGGCTTGGAGGTCGAGGAAATGGCGCCGGCCGCGCCCGCGTTTACCGGCGTGGTGGTGGGTGAAATCATCGAGTGTAACAAACATCCCGACGCAGATAAATTGAATGTCTGCAAGGTGAATATCGGTGCGGCCGAACCGCTGCAAATCGTGTGCGGTGCGCCGAACGCGCGCGTCGGCATCCGTGTGCCGTGCGCGACCGTGGGCGCGGTGTTGCCGGGTGATTTTAAAATCAAGGATGCGAAACTGCGCGGTGCGGCGTCCAGTGGGATGCTGTGCTCGGCCAAGGAGCTGGGGATTAACCCCGATGCGAGCGGTCTGTACGAATTACCAGCCGATGCACCCGTGGGTGAGAATATTCGCACGTATTTGGACTTGGACGACATGGTTTATACTATCAAACTCACGCCGAACCGTGCGGATTGCTTGTCCGTGCGCGGCGTGGCGCGCGATGTGTGCGCTTTGGTTGGTGGTGAAAAAGCAGTGCCATTGACGCCGTTGACGATTGAACCGGTTGCGCCGAATTGCGACGCGACTTTGCCGATTCGCATTGATGCGCCGGCGGCGTGTGGTCGTTTTACGGGACGTGTGATTAAGAATCTGAATGCAAATGCGCCAACGCCACTGTGGATGGTGCGTCGTTTGGAGCGTGCCGGTCATCGTTCGATTTCCGCATTGGTGGACATTACCAATTATGTGATGCTGACTTTGGGACAACCGATGCACGTGTATGACTTGGATCGTTTGCGGGGCGGTTTGACCGCGCGCATGGCGCGTTCGGGCGATGCGATCAAGCTGCTGAATGAGCAGACGCACGAGATGCAGGATGATGTGTTGGTGATTGCCGACGACGAAAAGGCGGTCGGCATGGCGGGCGTGATGGGCAGCTGGGATAGCAAAGCGGAGTTGAGCACAACGGATATTTTCCTTGAAGCGGCCTTTTTCGTGCCTGAAGTGATTCAGGGCAAAACCCGTCGTTACAAATTTACCTCCGATGCGGCGCATCGTTTTGAACGCGGTGTGGATTTTATGGGGCAGATGGAAGCTTTGGAATACGCCACGGCGTTGGTGCAGCAAATCTGTGGTGGTGAGGGCAGTGAAAACGCCATCCAAATCGGCCCTGTGTCGGAAGTGGTGGGGCAGTTACCGAAGCGTGAGCAAGTGTCCATGCGCGTGGCGCAGGCGTGCAAAGTGATTGGCGTGGATATTGGGGTTGAGCAAATGGTGGCGGATTTGTCGCGTTTGCAATTGAATGTGACGCGTGAAAATACCGCTAACGGCGAGGTACTGCATGTGCAAGCGCCGCCGTATCGCTTTGATATGGCGATTGAAGAGGATTTGATCGAGGAGGTTGTGCGTTTATTTGGGTACAACAATATTCCTGTGGATGCGCCATTGGCGCGTCTGACCGTGCTCGATAGTCCAGAGGCGGTGCGTCCGGCCGATGCAGTGCGCGATACATTGGTGGCGATGGATTATCAGGAAGTGGTTAATTACAGCTTCGTCGATCCGGCGCTGGAGCGTGATTTCGCCGTGGGCGATGCGCAGGCGATTGAATTGCTCAATCCGATTGCCGCGTCACTTGCGGTGATGCGCACGCAGTTGATCGGCTCGCTGGTACATAATCTGAAAACCAATGTGGCGCGCTCGCAAAGCCGTGTGCGCGTGTTTGAAATCGCCAAGGTGTTTCACCGCGATGCGCGTGTGCAGGCGACTGAATCAACCGTGCCGAATATCGCACAGCCCCTGCGTTTGGCGGGCTTGGCCTATGGTGCGGCGCAGCCGGAGCAATGGGGCGCGAAAACCGCCGATGTGGATTTTTACGATGTGAAGGGGGATTTGGAGCGATTGTTTGCACCGGTGGTATTGAGTTTTGAGGCGTTCGCTCATCCAGCGGCACATCCGGGGCGTTGCGCGAAGGTGTTTGCCAACGGTCAGGAAATCGGCTGGCTCGGTCAGATGCACCCGCGTTTGCAGCAAAGCTATGATTTGCCACGCGCACCGATGTTATTTGAGCTGGATGCGCAGGCGGTTTTCGCGCGTGCCGTTCCGCTGGCGGAGCCGGTTTCCAAGCAACAAGTGGCCACCCGTGATTTGGCGATTATCGTGAAACGTGATATATTAGCGCAACAAATTCAAGAACTTATCTTCAATTTGCGCGATAGCAACGCAGACTGTGCGATCATTCAGTCAGTGCAATTGTTCGACCTCTATCAGGGCGATCGCATTGCGGCGGATGAGAAAAGTATGGCGTATCGTGTAGCGCTGCAGGATATGAACAATACTTTGCTGGATGCACAAATTGAACAGGTGATGGCATTGATTTTGAGCGAGTTGCAAACCCAATTGGGTGCACGTTTGCGTTAATTACACAGATTTATTCATAAATATAATTAAAGCAGGATGCGGTATGAACCAAGACGATAAATTGATTTTAGATACGTTGAACGAGCTGATTGAGGAAGGTAAAGCGGAGGATGGCTCGTTCACCCTGACTAAAGCGGAGTTGGCTGAATTGCTGTTCGCTCAAGTGGGCTTGAACAAACGTGAAGCCAAGGAAATGGTCGAAGCGTTTTTTGAGGAAATTCGTATTGGTCTGGAATCCGGTGGTGTGGTTAAGCTGTCTGGTTTTGGTAACTTCTCGGTGCGTGACAAAGCATCGCGCCCGGGGCGCAATCCGAAAACCGGTGAAGTCGTGCCGATCAGCGCGCGTCGGGTGGTGAGCTTTCATGCCAGCCAAAAACTTAAAGAACAGGTTGAGAAATCGGGGCTGGTGGGTGCTGGCGCATAAAGCGTGTAAATCCACCCCGCTGTAATATTGATTGTGTACAATAACCGTACCCCGAGATAACGATAATACTGTGTTCATGCGATAGAGCACAAACAGGATAAACTCAACTATGACGCAACCCCAAGGCTACGTGCTTACCCGTGATCTGCCGTCCATTCCGGCCAAGCGCTACTTCACCATCGGTGAGGTTAGCCAGCTGTGTGATGTGCGCTCGTATGTTTTGCGCTATTGGGAGCAAGAGTTTGTCCAGTTGCGCCCCATGAAGCGACGTGGCAATCGCCGCTATTATCAACTGCATGAAGTGCAATTGGTGCGTAAGATTCGAGAGCTGCTGTACGAGCAGGGTTTTACGATTGCCGGTGCGCGTTTGCAGTTGGAGCAAAAAGCCGCAGAAGATGTACAGTCATTTGAATTATCACCTCTGGAAGTAGCAACCAATCCATCGGCTACCTCTAATGCGAATGTTGTGGCGGTAAAGGCATCGGAAGATGCGGTCTATGTCTCGCATGAAACGCCTGTGCCGACGCAAGCGTGGGTAGATCCCGCAGATGTCTCCGATATGGCGGGTGTACTTGAGGAGTTACGCGCCATCAGTGCGCTGCTACGTGGATAACAAAATTCAAATGGTTGCCTTGAGCAACCATTTTTATTGATAGGAACCTTATTGGCGTTCAACAATATAAAAAGGAAATTTTATGTCTCACGCACTGAAACAGAGCACAAGTTCTCAGGATGTACCAAATACACCTTCGTTCGCACACAGTCAGCTCATTATTTTTGACTGGGATGGCACATTGTTTGATTCGACGGCGATGATTTCGCATAGCTTATGCCGTGCCGCGAAGGAGTTGGATCTGGGTGATTATTCGAAACACCAGGCGCAACAGGTCATCGGACTCGGTTTTGCTGAGGCGGCTCATACGCTTGTCGGTCGGGCTTTGTCTGATCGAGATATGCAGGCGTTCATGACCTTGTATCGAAAATACTATTTTGCTGCCGAGCTGGATGTGAGTTTATACGATGGTGTTTGGTCATTGTTGGAAGCTTTGCAAGGCCAAAATCGCTATATGGCCGTGGCAACGGGTAAATCCCGAATGGGGCTTAATCATGTGTTTGAATCGCATCCCGATTTAAAAAAGTTTTTTATCTCAACTCGTACTGCCGATCAAACAGCATCCAAGCCCAATCCGTTGATGCTGCATGAAATTTTAGAGGAACTCGATATACCGGTTGAGTCTGCCGTGATGATCGGCGATACCAGCTACGATATCGACATGGCGCATAATGCCAGAATGAAAAGCATCGCCGTTACCTATGGGGCGCATGACTATGCTAATTTGTTGCGTTCCAAACCCACGGGTGTGGCCAATAGCGTGGATGAGTTAGAGCGGTTGTTAATGTAGTTGGTGCGCGAGCTTATGTTGAATGATGAGCTTTCAGGTTTTCCGTAGCATTTATGAAAACGTGGTTATTTTTTATAAATCTTTCTTAAATATTAAAAAAATAAAAAAACATTTGAAAAAAACGAACGGGTGTGCTATTTTTCTAAAAGATATGCTGATCCTCAAAACGCATGTTCAAAAATCTGACATTTTGGGCGCAAGTTTGAGAGGGGCAGAGACTTGGATGATCTGCAAAAATGCGTATAATGTAAGAAGATTTCGTAAGCGATTTTGTGTGTGCATGGCTGAAATATACAGCGCATTTCATGCGAAAACCGCTTGTTCAATCCAAACCGGCCATCGTCGATGGCTTGATTTTTTAGATTCCTATT
>CAYZVI010000097.1:0-5844 GCA_964481695.1 uncultured Hydromonas sp.
TTTTTTAAACATACTGCGCGGTAAGTGGCTCAGTTTTAAAGTGTCATTTACATTGGCCTCATGCTCACAGCGGGGTTATTCGCCCCAGTCGTAAACTTCATCCTTAAAGTCATCAAAGGAGATCCGCTCAAAGTGTTGGTTGGTACGGCTATATTATCCTTGGCCGTATCGGTTGATGGTGACGGCTCCACCACCACTTTGATCGTATGTTCCGCCATGATTCCGGTCTATCGTAAGCTGCGTATGAAAATGATGGATCTGGCGGTCATTTTGATTTTATCCAATTCGATTATGAATCTGCTGCCTTGGGGCGGTCCGACTGCACGTATCATCGCCGCACTGAAAGTCGATGAGGGTCAACTATTGCGCCTGATTATTCCCGGTATGATTTTGGCATCGATTTGGGTCATCGTCGTTGCCATCATTCGCGGTCTGGCTGAACGCAAACGTTTGGGCATACACGAGATCAGTAGCCAAGAGTTGAACGAAATCGTTGAGCATCAGTATCAAGAGGATGCCGAACTGGCACGCCCGCATCTGGTTTGGTTCAACTTCCTTCTGACCCTGCTGATGATGACGGTATTGATTTTTGGCGGTATGTGGTTCATCCCTAAAGTACACGCGGCATTGATTTTTGCCGTTGGCCTGGCGATTGCCTTGATGGTGAATTATCGCAGTCAAAAAGACCAGCGCTTAATCATCGAAAAATATGGTTCATCCGCAGTTCAGGTGATTTTCATGGTTTTGGCCGCAGGCGTATTCATGGGCATACTCTCCGGTACCGGTATGAGCACCGCAATGGGTAAGGCATTGGCCACTTGGGTACCCGAACGCTTTGGCGATCATTGGCCATTGATTGTCGCATTGATTTCCGTACCCGGAACCTTCTTGCTCAGTAACGATGCATTCTATCTGGGCGTACTGCCCGTTCTGAACCAAGTTGGCCTAACGCACGGCTTTTCACCGATGGATATTGCCGTTGCTTCTACTGCCGGACAAGCATTCCATCTACTTAGTCCTTTGGTGGGTTTCATTTATTTGCTTTTGCATTTGACCGGAGTGGACATGGGTAAATGGCAAGTCATTTCTGCTAAATGGGCGATCGGGATTTTTGTACTCTTCTTAGTTGGTATGTTTATGATAGGCAATGTACCTCTCTAAATAACAAAACGGCGATCACAATGATCGCCGTTTTTTAGAGAAAAGCACAATGCTTTTTCTAAAGATCAGTCAAACGTTTGCTCGCTGCGTTTGCCACTGTCCAGCACATGACCCATACCCGGACGGCTGACAATCAAGGTATCAGGAGGAGCCACCACGCTGCTGTCTTTATTCGTGTATGGCAACAGGTGCAGGACATGACGCATCGCGTTCAGACGTGCGCGTTTTTTACAGTCAGACTTAATCACAGTCCAAGGTGCGTCCGCAGTATCGGTGTGATAGAACATGGCTTCTTTGGCTACGGTGTACTGATCCCATTTGTCCAAGGAAGCCAAATCCACCGGTGACAATTTCCATTGTTTCAACGGATGGTGTTTGCGTTGCATAAAGCGACGACGTTGTTCGACACGGCTCACGGAGAACCAGAATTTAATCAAGATAATTCCGCTGCGTACCAGATTGCGTTCAAACTCAGGACATTGACGCATGAACTCAGAGTACTCGGCATCGGTACAGAAACCCATCACACGTTCAACACCGGCACGGTTGTACCATGAGCGGTCAAACAATACGATTTCACCGGCGCTTGGTAAGTTTTGGATATAGCGTTGGAAGTACCATTGTGAACGTTCACGGTCGGTCGGTTTTTCCAATGCCACCACACGCGCACCACGAGGATTTAAATGTTCCATCATGCGTTTGATCGTACCACCCTTACCTGCGGCGTCACGACCTTCAAACAAAATGACCACACGTTGACCCGTTTCTTTCACCCAATTTTGCAGTTTGAGTAATTCCACTTGCAAGCGGTATTTTTGTTCTTCGTATGTTTCGCGTTGCATGCGGTTTTTGTACGGGTATGCACCTTCGCGCCATTTATCAGACAACACATCATCTGGATTGCCTTGCTCTTTCAATGCTTCTTTGCGTTCCGCTACCACTTGGCCGCGCAAGATGCGATACATCATCGCTTTGTCATCTGGAGACCATGTATCGACTATGCTTTTCACCGCATTGTGCGCCACGGCATTTTTGTTCTTAGCCGTGCTGGTAGCCACTGCATGTTTCACCATATCGGACACGCCTTGCATTTGGCTGTGCGCACGGTTTTGTTGACGCTCATTTAGCTCCAATTTCACTTGTGCTGGCAATGGTTTTTTCGCAGCCGGTTTGCGCGCAGTGCTCGCACGCGTTGTACGCGCAGGTGTTGCCGCTTTTGCCGCAGTCGGTTTGGCTGCTACTGCTTTTGTAGCCACTGCTTTTGTCGCTGCTGGTTTTTGAGCAGCTGCAGTGGTACGCGCAGTCGTTGCTTTAGGCGCCGCTTTCGTTGCAGCCTTAGGTGCAGCTTTAGGTGCGGCTGTTGCTGCAGTTTTTGGACGCGCTACACGGCGAACCGGTTTCGGCAATACAGCCGCTTCAGTTGTTGTCTCTGTTGAAGGTTGTACTGCCGCAGTATTGGTTTTATTACTTTGAGTTACCATCTATTTCTCCTGACAAACTATGAAAAGTAAAACGAGTACTGCGAATCATTATACGCCTAACCTATCTTTATACGCAAAAAACATGACATACAATTTGCATAATTTTAATTGATTCAACGCTATGACTGCACATACCCAAAACCGTACGCTAAAATTCATTCATATTCTTGATTACACATGTGACAAAAAACAGATCAGCGCACATTCACAACAGGCATACATCACTTAACGTGTTTCGAGTTTCGCAATATTCAGTGCCAAACATTTGATCCCAACTTTGGTACCAAAATTAATATATGCACGCGAGTCCTCACCACTGCCTTCGAGTTTGACTATCACGCCGTCACCGAATTTCGCATGATGCACCGACTGCCCCATGCGATAGCCGAGCGTGGTGTTTTCTTTCACTTTGTATGAGCCAAATGATGGGGCGCTGTTCTCGCGCGCCATCGCAGTTTGCTCCCATGCGGCGTAATGCGACACGCGCGGCGTGAGCCATTTCAAATGTTCTTCCGGTAATTCTTCTAAAAAGCGCGACTGGATGCCGTAGCGCGTTTTACCATGCAGCATGCGATTGCGCGCGAGGCTCATGTACAGTTTGTTACGCGCGCGCGTGATGGCGACGTACATCAAACGACGCTCTTCCTCCACACCGTCGCTGTCACTCAAACTGTTTTCATGCGGGAATAATCCTTCCTCCAAACCGAGAATAAATACACTGTGAAACTCCAAACCTTTGGCCGCATGCACAGTCATCAATTGCACCGCATCTTGCCCCGCTTGCGCTTGATTATCACCCGCCTCTAATGCTGCGTGACTGAGAAATCCAGCCAACGGCGTGAGTATGCTGGCATCTTCATTTTCACTACTCGCAGTCACATCGTTGGCGTAGCCTTCGATCTGCGTGAATGCTGCTGCCGCAGTCACCAATTCGTTCAAGTTGTCCACGCGATCGGCGCCTTCTTTTTCCGCTTTGTAGTGCGCGATCAGGCCGCTGTGTACGATGATGTGATCGACCAATTCGGGTAAAGATAAATGCTGCGTGTCAAAACGCATGCCATCAATCATGCGGTTAAACGCACCCAGTTTCGCACCCGCCGTTCCGACCATCGACGACACTGCCGAATACAGAGAACATTGACTCGCTAGCGCCAAATCTTGCAACTGTTCCAAAGTGCGCGAGCCTATGCCTCGCGCTGGAAAATTCACCACGCGCATGAACGAGGTGTCGTCGTGCGGATTGTCAATCAGGCGCAAATACGCCAGTGCGTGTTTGATTTCGGCGCGCTCGAAAAAGCGCAAACCACCGTACACGCGATACGGAATACCCGCGTTGAACAATGCGTGCTCGATCAAACGCGATTGCGCATTTGCACGATACAGCACAGCAATCTCACTGCGTGCGATGCCATTGGCTATCTGCGCCAAAATTTCATCTACCACAAAACGTGATTCAGTGAAATCCGATTCTGCCTCATACACACGCACCGCTTCACCATGCCCGCGATCGGTCCACAGCTCTTTACCCAGACGGTTGCTGTTACCGCGAATCAGTGCATTGGCCGCACCCAAAATATGGCCGTAGGAACGATAATTTTGCTCGAGCTTAATCACATTACCCTGCGCGAATTCCTGTTCAAACAAGCGCATGTTTTCCACACGCGCACCGCGAAACGCGTAGATCGACTGATCGTCGTCACCGACGGCCATCACCACGGTATTTTTGCCGGTCAATAATTTGAGCCACGCGTATTGCAGTGCATTCGTATCCTGAAACTCATCCACCAAAATGTGCGCAAAACGATTTTGATAATGCGTGCGCAAGGCTTCGTTACGACTGAGTACCTCATACGAGCGCAACAATAACTCGGGGAAATCCACCACACCTTCGCGCTGACATTGCGATTCATAGGCGGCATAAATCTCCTGCATGCGGCGTTGAAATGGATCATTCGCCTCGATGTCGTGCGCACGCAGCCCTTCCTCTTTCGAGCCGTTGATGAAGTATTGCACCTGTTTCGGTGGATAACGCTCGGTATCAATATTCATGCTTTTGAGTAAACGCTTGATCGCCGAGAGTTGATCCTGCGTGTCGAGAATCTGAAAAGTCGAAGGTAAATTCGCATCACGATAATGCGCACGCAAAAAGCGATTACACAATCCATGAAACGTCCCAACCCACATATGCCGCGTGTTGACCGGAATCAATGAGGACAAGCGCGTGGTCATCTCCTTCGCCGCTTTGTTCGTGAACGTCACCGCTAAAATCGACGCGGGTGACGCCTGCCCTGTTTGAATCAGCCACGCCATGCGCGTGGTCAGCACCCGAGTTTTACCCGAACCAGCACCCGCGAGAATCAGCGCGGATTGGTGCGGCAGTGTGACGGCTTCAAGCTGTGTGGGATTGAGCGAGGAGAGGTTTTGTTCTAATACAGTCATTGTGAGGGCTAAGTTCTGGGGCTAAATAAAGGCATATTTTACCGTATCCGCCTGTTCGCCAGCGGTGTTTCCGCCATTCATCCAATTCCATTAATGAGCAATGATGAATTTGTCATCAATTTGAAATAAATTTCTCCGATGATAGGCTATTTTTTATTGACCATCATGACTGTGACGACGCGCCCTTCAACCCAACCCCTCACCTACGGCTCGGACATCAACGGCGTGGTGTGCGCGTATTGGTTCGATGGTACTGGGGCGAATCAACCGATTGAGGCCGATCAGCTCAATGAGCGATTGCGTGCCGAGAATCTCAAGCAAGGCTTTGTCTGGCTGCATATGGATTTGAATGTGTCCAATGCAGAAAGCTGGCTCAAGCAGCATTTGAGTTTGGAAGATGAATTTTTCGACTCGCTGCATCAAGGATTAAGCTCGACCAAAATCGACCAGGCGGATCAACAGTTGCTCGCCGTCATGAACGACGTGCGCTATGATTTTAATTTTGACCCTTCCGAAATTTCGACACTGTGGCTGGTCGCTGATCAGCACTTCATGGTGACCGGCAGACGCACACATTTATCTTCAATCGATCGGCTGCGCCGAGCAGTCAAACGCAACGACCCGTTTGAATCCAGTACGGATTTATTGACTCATTTGCTGCAAGACCAAGCCGAAGTTTTAGCCAACATTATTCGCAAAGTCACTCGCCAAGTCGATGAAATCGAGGATGCGATTTTATCCAGCCATCTGGGGCAACACCGCG
>CAYZVI010000098.1:0-5836 GCA_964481695.1 uncultured Hydromonas sp.
GGCGTATTGATTACCGATCACAATGTGCGCGAAACCCTCGGCATTTGCGATCGCGCCTACATCATCAGCGACGGCACGGTACTGGCAGAGGGCGATGCAAATACCATCGTGAATAACGAAGCGGTGCGTCGCGTCTATCTGGGCGAACATTTTTCGATGTAAACACATACACTTCTGGGAGAAACCTATGGCCAATATTTTACTCACCGGCGGCACCGGTTACATTGGCGCGCACACCGCAGTGGTATTGATCGAATCGGGTCACACGCCGATTTTGCTCGATAATTTTTGCAACTCCAGCCCAAAAGTCGCCCAACGCATAGAACAGATCACCGGCGTATTACCCAAAGTCATCGAGATGGACGTATTGAACACCGCCGGATTGACCGAGGTGCTCAAAGCCGAAAAAATCGAAGCGATCATCCATTTTGCCGCACTCAAGGCCGTCGGCGAATCGGTGGCCAAACCGTTGATGTACTACCACAACAACGTCACCGGCACACTGAGCGTTCTGGACGCGATGACACAAGCGGGTGTGCAGCACATCGTCCTCAGCTCATCCGCCACCGTGTATGGTGAAAAAGGCGTGCCACCGATGCGCGAGGACGCACCGCTATCCGCGACCAATCCGTATGGCGAAACCAAAGTGATGATGGAGCGCATCATCACCGATGTGGCACACGCGCAAACCGATATGCGTTACGCCATGCTGCGCTATTTCAATCCGGTCGGCGCACACCCCTCGGGACTGATCGGCGAGCATCCACGTGGCATTCCGAACAACCTCATGCCCTACATTCAGCAAGTCGCCGTTGGCTTGCGTGAGCAGCTGTCCGTATTTGGCAGCGACTATCCGACCGCTGACGGCACCGGTGAACGTGACTACATCCACGTCATGGATTTGGCACGCGGGCACGTACTCGCGGTCGCACGTCTACTCGCAGGCAATGATTCGTTCACCGTTAATCTGGGTACAGGTGAACCGGTGACCGTGTTGCAAATGGTGCAGGCCTTTGAACAGGCTTCGGGACAAAAAATCCCGTACACCATTGCGCCGCGCCGTCCGGGTGATGTGGCATCGGTGTATGCCAACCCTGAGTTAGCCAAAGCGTTGTTGAATTTCTCCACCGAGTACGGTGTGACCGATATGTGTCGCGACGCGTGGGTGTGGCAAAGTCGCAACCCGAACGGCTACGAAGACGCCTAAAACACACGTTTTTTGACAATATAAGCCGCAAACACGCGGCTTATATTGAGTTTTCTTTCTGCATACTGTATGTTACAGGGTTGGAAAGATTTTTTACACACAACCAAGGGTTCAAAATGTCATTAGTGGTACACAAATACGGTGGCACTTCAATGGGTTCAGTGGAACGCATTAACAACGTTGCGCGCCGTGTTGCCAAATGGGTCAAAGCCGGTCATCAAGTCGTGGTGGTTCCATCTGCCATGTCAGGGGAAACCAATCGCTTGCTGGGCTTGGCTAAAGAAATCAACCCCAATGCGGGCGATTTATGCCCGCGCGAAATGGACATGATCGCTTCTACGGGCGAACAAGTTTCCGTCGGCTTGCTCTCCATTGCACTAAACAGTATCGGTGTAGACGCAGTCAGCTACACTGGCTGGCAAGTGCCCGTACGTACCGACAGCTCATTCATGAAAGCGCGTATCGAATCCATTGATGGCACACGCGTGCGCAAGGATTTGGATGCAGGTCGGGTCGTGATCATCACAGGCTTCCAAGGGGTTGATGTCAATAACAACATCACCACACTCGGTCGCGGTGGCTCAGACACCTCGGCCGTAGCGGTGGCCGCTGCAATCAAAGCAGACGAATGCTTGATCTACACCGACGTAGACGGCGTGTACACCACCGACCCGCGCGTCGTAGAAACCGCACGTCGCATGGACAAAATCACTTTTGAAGAAATGCTCGAAATGGCGAGCTTGGGTTCTAAAGTATTGCAAATTCGTTCCGTTGAATTTGCCGGTAAATACGAAGTCAAAACCCGCGTACTCTCGAGCTTGACCGATCCCGATATCGACATCACCATTGAGGCCAATTCGGGCACACTGATTACCTTTGAGGAAGACGAAAACATGGAAAAAGCAGTTATTTCAGGCATTGCCTTCAGCCGCGATGAAGCCAAAATCACTTTGGAACACGTACCTGATCGTCCGGGTGTCGCATTCGGCATCTTGGGTCCGATTGCAGAAGCCAACATTGATGTGGACATGATCATCCAAAATCAAAGCAAAGCAGGCACCACTGACTTTTCGTTCACGGTTAACCGCTCTGAGTACAACAAAGCGATGGAACTGGTGAAAAACGCCATCGCTCCCGCTGTAGGCGCAGCCGCAGTGTACGGCAACGACAAAGTGGCGAAAGTCTCTGCCGTCGGTATCGGTATGCGTTCACACGTAGGCGTAGCGAGCAAAATGTTCAGCACCTTGTCACAAGCAGGCGTCAACATCCAAATGATCTCCACCTCAGAAATCAAAATCTCTGTGATTATTGAGGACAAATTCATGGAATTGGCTGTACGCGAACTGCACCAAGCATTTGATTTGGAAAACGAAGTCAGCAACGACTCAATCTAAGCAAAACTTATGCCCACAAAAAACCTCGCATGCAGCGAGGTTTTTTGCTTTAGAAAACTTAAAACATCAATGCACAGGAGATGCCGATCGTTGTGAAAACAACTGATGAATCACCAACCACACCAGCGCCAATATTGCCGTACCGACAAACACGCCGCGCGTTTGCCAATGATTATTCAACCATGCACCAAGCATAGAACCAGCAAAAAGCCCCAACGCCTGCACCGTGTTATACACGCCGGACGCCGCGCCCTTGGTCGCCGGATGCGTGAGTTTGGATAGCAGCGATGGTTGTGTTGCCTCCAAGACATTAAAGCCCGTAAAAAACAGCAGCAGCGCGCCAGCAATCCAATACGCGCCCACGCCCGCTTGCGCCGCCAATACCAGTTGTGACAGCAAAATCAGTACAATCGCCGCGCGCATAATCTCAAACATCTTACCGTATTTTTCCGCGCGGATAATCAGCGGAATCATCAAGGCCATGCTGATCAAAATCACCGCCAAATACAGCCAAGTGCTTTGCTGATGCGACACATTCAAGGCCAGCAACTGATGTGGAATCACCACCCACATCGCCATCTGCACCGCATGCAGCACAAACACACCAAGGTTCAGCAGCCATTGCCGCGCATCGCTCAAAACCTGCCGCATCGCCTGCCCGCTGGTGATCGGCTGCGCGCTCTGCGCCGGCAAAGGAATGCTCCAAATCAAACCGATGGCAATCACCGCCAGCGTAGCGATCACCAAGAAAATCCCACCCATGCCAATGCGCTCAAACAACAGCGGCCCGACCACCAAGGAGCCGGCAAAGGTCAGCGCAATGCTCATGCCGATCATCGCCATCGCACGCGTGCGCACCGAGTCGCGCGTGGTATCAGCAACCATTGCCACTACCACGCTGGAGATCGCCCCTGCGCCTTGCAAAGCACGCGCCATCGCCAAGCCATACACCGTCTGCGCGGTTGCCGCCCAAATACTACCCGCCGCAAAAATCAGCAAGCCGAGCGTAATTACCGGCTTGCGTCCGAAGCGATCCGAGGCCAAACCATAGGGAATGTACAAAAACGCCTGCGTCAGGCCATACGCGCCCATCGCCAAGCCGATCGCCATCCCCATTTTTTCGGGCGTGGATACCGCACTACCACCCAGAGGCAGCGTCAGCGCATACGGCGCGAGCACCGGCAACACCACAAACAAGCCAAACATTCGCAAGGCGAACACCAGCGCCAGTCGCACGCTGACCGTGCGCTCCTGCGCACTCAGTTGATTCAATTCAGAAGAAGCCATACCAACGATAATAAAAAATAGAAGTGAGCTACAAGCGCGCATCTTAACAGTTTTACCCCTCACCCCACCAGATTTACGCCTGAATTGATACAAATATATACAAAAATAAACCACATGAAAGAGCGCATTCACCCAATAAATTCACTCATACCGCACATGACAGTCGGGTAGAAAAAAGGTTATAGTAGTGGATTGAATGCAACCTTGATGTGCACACACCGCTTATGAACGAAATCAAAATCCGTGGGGCGCGCACCCACAATCTGAAAAACATTTCCCTGGATTTGCCGCGCCAAAAGCTGGTGGTTATCACCGGCCTGTCTGGCTCGGGCAAATCCAGTTTGGCGTTTGACACGCTGTACGCCGAAGGACAACGACGCTACGTCGAGAGCCTGTCAGCGTATGCACGGCAGTTT
This sequence comes from uncultured Hydromonas sp., assembly GCA_964481695.1. Taxonomy (GTDB): domain Bacteria; phylum Pseudomonadota; class Gammaproteobacteria; order Burkholderiales; family Burkholderiaceae; genus CTSOIL-112. The sequence continues at coordinate 4,305 of CAYZVI010000098.1, forward strand.
TTGCAATTGATGGAAAAGCCCGATGTTGATTTGATCGAAGGTCTATCACCAGCGATTTCGATTGAGCAAAAAGCCACCAGCCACAATCCGCGCTCCACCGTCGGAACGGTCACCGAAATTCACGACTACCTGCGTTTGCTGTTCGCACGCGTCGGCACGCCGTACTGCCCGCACCATCATCTGCCGCTGTCCTCACAAACCGTTTCGCAGATGGTTGATACCGTGCTGGCGCTGCCCGAAGACACGCGCCTGATGATACTCGCCCCGGTGGTGGTCAATCGCAAAGGCACGCACGAGGATTTATTCGCGCAGATGCAGGCGCAGGGTTTCGTGCGTTTTCGCGTGCGCTCCGGCGGCGGCACGACGAATGAGGCCGTTGCGCAGATTTACGACGTGGACAACCTGCCGACCCTGAAAAAAAATGACAAACACACCATCGAAGTGGTGGTGGATCGCGTGAAAGTGCGCGCGGACATCAAACAGCGTCTGGCCGAGAGCTTTGAAACCGCACTTCGTTTGGCCGACGGACGCGCGTTGACCGTGAACATGGACAGCAATGTGGAGCAACTGTTCAGCGCCAAATTCGCCTGCCCCGAAATGGGTTGCGATTACGCGATTGCCGAGCTGGAGCCACGCCTGTTTTCATTCAACAATCCGATGGGCGCATGCCCCGAATGCGACGGTTTAGGCCACGTCACCTTTTTCGATCCGAAGCGCGTGGTCGCATTTCCGTCTCTGTCGCTGGCCTCTGGTGCAATCAAGGGCTGGGACAAACGCAATGCGTATTCGTTCAGCATGATGCAGGGCTTGGCCGGATTTTACGAGTTTGACATCGACACGCCGTTTGAGCAACTGCACGACACCGCGCAGCAAAAAATCCTCTACGGCTCCGGTCGCCAAACCATTCCGTTCACCTATGTGTCGGACAAAGGCCGCGCGGTGGTGCGCGAGCATACTTTTGAAGGTGTAATTCCGAATCTCGAACGCCGCTACAAAGAAACTGACTCGGCGACCATCCGCGAAGAATTATCCAAGCTACAAAACATCCAACACTGCCCATCCTGCGACGGCACGCGCCTGCGCGAATCTGCACGCAATGTGCGCGTCGGCGAGGATGCGGCCGCACGCACGCTGCACGAAATCAGCCATTTGGCGCTGCGCGACACGCTGGCGTATTTCCAATCACTCGAACTCTCCGGCGCGAAAGCCGAAATCGCCGACCGCATCATCAAGGAAATCACCCTACGCCTGCAATTTTTGAACAACGTCGGGCTGGACTACCTCTCGCTCGAACGCAGCGCGGACACGCTCTCCGGCGGCGAAGCACAACGCATTCGCCTCGCTTCGCAAATCGGTTCGGGTCTGACCGGCGTGATGTACGTGCTGGATGAGCCGTCCATCGGCCTGCACCAGCGTGACAACGATCGCCTGATCGGCACGCTCAAACACCTGCGCGATCTGGACAACACCGTGATCGTGGTCGAACACGACGAAGACATGATCCGCGCCTCCGACTACGTGGTCGATATGGG
>CAYZVI010000099.1:0-5794 GCA_964481695.1 uncultured Hydromonas sp.
AACGTTTCATCATAGGATCTATCATGGCTAAATTAATTACCAATTGGAAGCCCGAAGATAAAAGCTTTTGGACATCTGAGGGGCGCTCCATCGCTCGCCGAAATTTGTGGCTGTCGGTGCCCGCATTGTTGCTGGCATTCGCCGTTTGGCAGATTTTGAGCGTGACTTTGACGTATTTGCCAAACATCGGTTTTAAATATTCTAAGGAAGAGTTGTTTACTCTGGCGGGTTTGCCTGCCTTGTCGGGTGCCACCATGCGGATTTTTTACTCATTCGTGGTGCCTATTTTCGGTGGTCGTCGTTGGACCGCGTTTTCCACCGCGACTTTGCTGATTCCTTTGATCGGCTTGGGTTTTGCGGTGCAGGATCCGACTACCCCGTTGTGGCAAATGCAAATTTGGGCGCTGCTGTGCGGTTTTGGTAGTGCAAACTTCAGCTCATCGATGAGTAACATCAGCTTCTTTTTCCCTAAATCAGAAAAAGGTACGGCACTCGGTATCAATGCCGGTCTGGGGAACTTGGGCGTGTCTGTGGTGCAATTCGTAGTACCCGTGGTCGTGACCATGGCGGTTTTTGCCATGGGTGGCGAAGCTCAAACCTTTACCAAAGGGACTGAGGTCAAACAGATTTGGTTACAAAATGCGGCATTTTTTTGGGTTCCGCTGGTCGCCTTGTCTGCCATTGCCGCATGGTTTGGTATGAATGATCTGTCCAGCGCGAAAGCGTCTTTTGCAGAGCAGTCGGTAATTTTTAAACGCAAAGACACTTGGTTGATGTGTGTGCTGTATTTGGGCACGTTTGGTTCGTTCATCGGTTTTGCGGCGGGCTTTGGCTTGCTGATGAAAGGGCAATTCCCTCAAGTAAACGCGACCAATTATGTATTTTTGGGCGCATTGATCGGGGCGATTTCACGCGTGATCGGTGGTAAATTGTCAGACAAAATCGGTGCCGCGCGAGTGACCACGTTTGTATTCATCGGCATGATTATTGCGGTTTTGGGCGTTATTAGTTTCTTGCCAGTCAAGGGCGTAGAAGGCAGCGGTAGTTTCCAAGGTTTCTTCGCATGCTTTATCGCTTTGTTCGCATTGACCGGCGTCGGTAATGCCTCTACCTTCGCACAAGTACCGAAAATTTTCAGCACCGTGGCCGCTCGTTTGGCCGGCAAAGGCGTGAGCGCCGCGCAAATCGAAACCAATGCGAATAAGGAAGCTGCAGCAGTATTGGGCTTTAGTGCAGCCATTGGTGCCTACGGTGGCTTTTTCGTACCGAAAAGCTATGGTTTGTCGATTTCTGCAACCGGTGGAGTGAAAGCCGCATTGATCGGATTCATTATTTATTATGTGCTGTGTCTGCTGATTAACTGGTGGTATTATGCGCGTAAGGGCGCGGAAACGCCTTGTTAATGGCGTGGGAAAACTCTATAAGTGTTTTTCTCAGTGATGATAAGCGGCCCGCATGTGCTCATGCGGGTTTGCCTTTTGCAGGATGATGGGATGATTTTAGAATGGTGCTTGGCGATACTGCATGTCAGCGCATTTTTAGGCTTGATTGTATTTCTGAGCGGACAAATCAGTTTGTGCCGCACCTCATGGTGGCATGAATCAATAGTGCCACGATTACAGCGACTGAATGCTTTGTACTGGGGCAGTGCCATCATGGTGCTGTTCAGCGGCTTAGCACGTGCGGCATTCGGAGTGAAAGGTTGGGCTTTTTATGCCGGACAGCCGATTTTTTGGTCCAAGCTGGTGGCGTTTATCGCAGTGACTCTGATGTCGCTGCGTGTGAATCGCGCATATCGGGTTTGGCTCATAAACGTAAAAGCTTGTCCGCCGGATGTGGATGCGCTGCGCCGTTGGATGATGATACAAGCACATGTGATCATGCTGTTCCCGATTTTGGGATTGATGATGGCTTATGGTTTGGGACTGGTCTGAAAAGGAGTGTGTATGGTGATAGAACCTTGGATGATGACAGGGATCATCGCTGTGATGATGGGGTTGATTGCGCTGCTGTATTCGAGTGTCGGACACGCCGGCGCATCGGGCTATCTGGCGATCATGGCCTTGATGGGTGTCGCACCGATGGTGATGAAACCCAGTGCGCTGATGCTCAATATCGTGGTATCCGTGATTGCGGTATATCAGTTTTATCGCGCAGGGGCATTTTCATGGCGAATATTTGTGCCATTGGCGGCCACTTCGATTCCATTGGCCTTTTTGGGCGGTTATTTGACCTTACCAGCACATTGGTACAAACCTTTGGTTGGAGTAATTTTGCTGTACGCCGTGTTGTACTCGTTCCGTCGCTCGTATCAGGCGCAATTACCTGAACCAAAAACACCTTCGGTCTTCACACTGGGTGTTGTCGGTGCGATCTTGGGATTACTGTCGGGGCTGACCGGTGTGGGCGGTGGGATTTTTCTGTCGCCTTTATTGCTGCGCATGAATTGGGCGCCGGTACGCACGATTTCGGGGATTGCCGCGATGTTTATTTTGGTTAATTCGATTTCGGGTTTGCTCGGCGTGCTCACACATCATGCGACTGTTTCCCCAAGTCTGCCGTACTGGGTGGTCGCAGTCATGCTCGGCGGTTATATCGGTGCACGTCTGGGCAGTCGCCATCTGAATGTGGTGCTGATTCAGCGCTTCCTCAGTTTGGTTTTGTTGATTTCGGGTTTGAAAATGCTTTTGACCTGAGCAATCAAGCTAAATTAAAGACCGTCATGCCGCCTGTACTCTATAGGCGGCATTTTTTATACCGTAGCTAATCCCCCAAAAGGAGTAGAACGCCGCCCACCAACTGCACGAGTAAACCACCACATTCAGAGAATGGGTTTTAGCACCGCTTCTATCTAAACTGATGCCGTACCTTGAGGGAATTGTACCCGCAGGACGGCATTTTTTATCAGACCATAGAGAGGCAGTATGAGCCACTTTTTAGACAGACTGAACTTTTTAAATAAAGTTAAAAGCACGTTTTCGGACGGGCATGGAGCGGTAGTTAATGAAGACCGCAAATGGGAAAACGCTTATCGCAGCCGCTGGCAGCACGATAAAATTGTACGTTCCACGCATGGCGTGAACTGTACGGGTTCTTGCAGTTGGAAGGTGTATGTGAAAAACGGTTTGATTACTTGGGAAACCCAACAAACCGACTATCCGCGCACACGTCCGGATTTGCCCAATCACGAACCGCGCGGTTGCCCGCGGGGTGCTTCGTACAGCTGGTACGTGTACTCAGCGCAGCGTGTGAAATATCCGATGATTCGCGGTCACTTGATGCGTATGTGGCGCGAAGCGCGTAAAACCATGACGCCGGTCGGTGCGTGGGAGTACATCAGCCAAGACCCAGAACGCGCCAAACAATATAAAACCAAACGTGGGCTCGGCGGCATGGTGCGTGCGACGTGGAATGAGGTTGAGGAAATTATTGCGGCAGCCAATGCCTATACGGTGAAAAATTATGGCCCAGACCGCGTGATTGGCTTCTCACCGATTCCTGCGATGTCGATGATTAGCTACGCGGCAGGTTCGCGTTATCTGTCTTTATTGGGTGGTGCGTGCTTGTCGTTCTATGACTGGTATTGTGATTTGCCACCGGCTTCACCGCAAATTTGGGGTGAACAGACCGACGTGGCTGAGTCAGCCGACTGGTATAACTCCACCTATCTGATGGTCTGGGGTTCAAACGTACCGATGACCCGCACGCCGGATGCGCATTTTTACACCGAAGTGCGTTACAAAGGCACGAAAACCGTCGCGGTATCATCTGATTTTGGCGAAATGGCTAAGTTTGGCGATATTTGGCTCGCGCCGAAGCAGGGTACGGATGCGGCCTTGGCGATGGCAATGGGGCACGTGATTCTGAAGGAATTCCACCTGAACAATCCGTCGGATTATTTCCAAGATTATTGCCGTCGTTTGACCGATATGCCGATGCTGGTGGTACTCAAAGAAGACGGCGACAAGCTGCTGCCGGATTATTTCCTGCGTGCCAGCCATCTATCGGGCAACGCGGGGCAAGACAACAACCCAGACTGGAAAACCTTGCTGGTGGATGAAAATACCGGCGATATCGTCGCGCCAAAAGGCTCGATCGGTTTCCGCTGGGGCGAACAAGGTAAATGGAATCTGAAAGCCGAAGAAGCCAATGGCAAAGAAGTTAAAGCACAATTGACTCTGCTCGGCAAACACGACGCCGTGGCAGAAGTGGGCTTTGAATACTTCGCAGGCGCGAATGAAGCCGGCGCGAAACCGATTCAAATCCGCAAAGTTCCGGCCAAACGCATCACTCTGGCGGATGGCTCGTCCGTCATGGTCGCTACCGTATTTGATTTATTGGTGGCGAACTACGGTGTCGATCGTGGCGTTGCCGAATTCGCCAGCGATACCGTCGCGACCGACTATATGCAAGACATCCCGTACACACCGAAATGGCAAGAAAAACACACCGGCGTGAAAGCTGAAATGGTGATCCAAGTCGCGCGTGAATTCGCGCAAAACGCACACCAAACGCACGGTAAGAGCATGGTCATCGTCGGTGCCGCACTGAACCACTGGTACCACATGGACATGAACTACCGCGGTATCATCAATATGCTGATGATGTGTGGTTGTATCGGCCAATCGGGCGGAGGCTGGTGTCACTACGTCGGTCAGGAAAAACTCCGTCCGCAATCGGGCTGGGCACCGCTGGCCTTTGGTTTAGACTGGCATCGTCCGCCGCGTCAAATGAATGGCACATCGTTCTTCTACGCACATACCAGCCAATGGCGCCATGAAAAACTCGGCATGAATGAAATCCTCGCGCCCACCCGCGAAGGCAAAGTCGAAACCCTGTCGATGATTGATTACAATGCCAAAGCCGAACGTATGGGTTGGCTACCATCTGCGCCCCAGTTGACCACCAATCCGTTGGAAGTAACGGCACAAGCCGAGGCCAAAGGGATCGACCCAATTCAACACGCCGTAGAGTCCATGAAAAATGGCTCGTTGGATATGTCGTGCAACGACCCGGATAATCCGAAAAACTTCCCGCGTAACCTGTTTGTATGGCGCTCGAATATCTTGGGTAGCTCAGGCAAAGGGCACGAATACTTCCTCAAATACCTGCTGGGCACGCAAAACGCCGTACTGGGCGATGAAAACGACTGCATCAAACCAACTGAGGTGACGGTTCGTCCGGCAGCGGAAGGCAAACTCGATTTGCTCGTGGTGTTGGATTTCCGTATGTCCACAACCTGTTTGTATGCGGATATTGTGTTGCCAACCGCGACTTGGTACGAAAAAGACGACTTGAACACCTCCGATATGCACCCGTTCATTCACCCGCTGAGTGAAGCCGTGCAACCGCTGTGGCAGTCGAAAACCGACTGGGAAATTTATAAAGGCATTGCGAAAAAGTTTTCCGAGATCGCGGGTGAATATGTTGGCACGCGCAAAGACTTGGTACTCACCCCATTGATGCACGATTCACCGCAAGAGCTGGGTCAGCCATTCGATGCTAAAGATTGGAAAAAAGGCGAATGCGACCCGATTCCGGGTAAGACCATGCCAGCCATGACTGTGGTTGAGCGTGATTATGGCCAAATCTACAATAAATTCACCTCAGTCGGCCCGCTGATGGAAAAAGTCGGTAACGGTGGTAAAGGTATGGCGTGGAAAACCGAGCACGAAGTTGAATTGCTACGTCAGCTCAATGGCGTACGTACCGAAGGCGCGGGCAAAGGTCAGCCAAAACTGAACACCGCGATTGATGCGGCCGAAATGATTTTGACCCTCGCGCCGGAAACCAA
>CAYZVI010000100.1:0-5701 GCA_964481695.1 uncultured Hydromonas sp.
GGGAATGTGGTAAACGCATAGTCCACACCGCGATCAAACGCTGCTTTATCGTCGTGCAAATACGCACCCATTTGCAGATTTTCCACGATGGTCATGCGCGCGAATACGCCACGACCCTCAGGAACCATGACCAAACCTTGTTTGAGTAAATCCCACGTAGGCACACCTTTAATCGATTTGCCTTGGAATGTGATATCACCATTTTTGTACGGCAGCAAGCCCATCAAAGCTTTAAGCGTGGTGGTTTTGCCCGCGCCATTCGCGCCAATCAGCGTGACCAATTCACCTTGGTACACGTCCATATCCACGCCTTTGACCGCTTGGATACCACCATAGGCCACTTGCAGACCTCTGATGCTCAATAAAGGTTGTTGATTTGTATTCATAGTTGTACTCATGCGTGGTGCCCTCCCAGATACGCTTCGATCACTTTAGGATCTTTACGTACATTTTCGGGCAAGCCTTGTGCCAAAATTTTACCGTAGTCCAAAACGGTCATCTCATCACACAAGCCCATGACCAGTTTCACGTCGTGCTCAATGATCAAGATGGTAACGCCATCGTTGCTGATTTTGCGCAGCAGTTGGGTCAGCTCGACCTTCTCGGTCGCATTCATACCGGCTGCCGGTTCATCCAACGCCAACAGTTTGGGATCAGTTGCCAAAGCACGCGCGATCTCCAAACGACGTTGGTGACCATACGACAAATTTTTCGACACGTAGTCGTGGTATTTGCCAATACCGACGTAATCGAGCAACTCCATCGCACGCGCACGAATCGCTTTTTCTTCATCACGAACGGATTTCAAGCCCAAAATCGAACCCAACACGCCGCCCTGAGTACGCACATGGCGCCCCACCATGACGTTTTCGACTGCGGTCATTTGACCGAACAAACGAATATTTTGGAAAGTACGCGCAACACCGGCTTTGGCCACTTCATGCACCGCCGTCGGTTCATACGGTTTGCCATCCAGAACGAACTCACCCGAATCCGGCTCGTACAAACCCGTAATCACGTTAAAAAATGTGGTTTTACCCGCGCCATTCGGGCCGATCAAACCATATACGGTATTTTTTTTCACCTCGATGCCCACATCGGACAAGGCTTTCAGACCACCGAAGCTTTTATTCACGCCCTTCACAGAGAGCATGATATTGTTTTGACTCATCATTCTCTCCTTATGCAACTTTAGTTGGTTTGTTTGCGACATTATTGCTAATGTCTTCATCTTTCTTATCATTGCGCTCCGGCGTCGGCCACAGACCTTTCGGACGGAACAACATGATCAGAACCATACACAAACCTAAAATTAACTGACGCAAAATTGCTGTATCGATGAGTAATTTGCCAAACACTGCTTTTTGCATGGGCTCAACGGTAAAGCGCAAGAACTCTGGCAAGAAATACAACACCACCGCGCCCAACACCACACCCGGAATGTGCCCCATACCGCCCAGAACCACCATGGTCAGAACCACGATAGATTCCATGAAAGAGAACGACTCTGGAGAGATAAAACCTTGAAACGCTGCAAACATGCCACCTGCAACACCACCAAAAGTCGCACCCAATGAGAACGCCAGCAATTTCACATTGCGCACATTAATGCCCATCGCTTTAGCCGCAATATCGTCCTCACGCAGAGCCATCCATGCACGACCCAAACGTGAGTATTGCAAGCGATAGCACACGAAAATTGTCAATGCTGCCAAGATCAAAAACAAGTAGTAATATAAGAACTCTTTGGTGAATTGCACACCACCAATGGTCAAAGTACGATCCAATGGATAACCAAACACACTCACTGGGTCAATGCGGTTAATCCCGCGCGGACCGTTGGTCAGGTTGAACTCGTTTTTACCCAAGTTATTCATGAAAATACGGATAATCTCACCGAAGCCCAAGGTTACCAGAGCCAAGTAGTCACCACGCAGCTTCAAAATCGGCGTACCGAGCATGATCCCCGCAATCGCTGCCAACCCCGCACCCAGCGGAATAATCACCATTAACGGAATGTGTAGCCCATTCGGGAAATGCTGATGGAAAAACGCAAAGTTATCCGACAAATGCGACGACGACAGCAAGGCCACCATATACGCACCAACCGCATAAAACGCGATATAGCCCAAATCCAATAGACCGGCAAAACCGACCACAATATTCAAACCAAGAGCCAACATGACGTACAGCAGAGCCATATCAATAATACGCACCCAAGTCGTTCCGCCCAATTCTTTGGCGATAAACGGCAAAAAGGCCAACAAAACGATGCACAAAATCACTCCGATCATGGAGTCTTTAGGGCTGAGTTTTTTCAAAAATCCCATTATCTTCTCCTCGTCTTATGCACGGTCTGCGACACGTTGACCCAACAAACCAGATGGACGGAAAATCAACACGACCACCAGCACGACGAACGCAAATACGTCTTCATATTCTGCACTGATGTAGCCCGCACCCATCGCTTCAACCAAGCCCAGCGCCAAGCCACCGACCAATGCCCCCGGAATATTGCCGATACCACCCAAAACTGCGGCAATAAATGCCTTCATCCCCGGAATAAAACCCATGTAAAAATGCACTTTACCACCGTAGTTAGAGGCAAACAAAATACCGGCAACCGCAGCCAAAGCCGCACCGATCATAAACGTCGCAGAAATCACGCGGTTTGGATTCACACCCATTAAAGCGGTTACATTCACATTCTCAGAGGTTGCACGCATAGCGCGACCCAGTTTGGTATGATTAACCAAGACAAATAAGCCCCCCATCATGACCACCGACACAATCATGATGATAATTTCACGCATGGTGATACCGACATTGCCAAATAGATTGATACGATTGGCTGGGAACACATCTGGGAATGGGAAATGCTCACGCCCCCAGAATTGCATCGCCAATGCTTGCAAAATGAACGATACGCCAATCGCGGTGATCAGAGGCGCCAACTTTGGCGCATGACGCAGCGGACGGTAAGCCAAACGCTCCACCAAAAAACTGGTGATCATACATGCCACCATCGCAGCCAAAGTTGCAATCAGCAACGCGACCACGGAACCAACACCCGCTTTAATCAGCAGTGTGGTTACGGTCATAGCCACCATTGCACCTATCATAAATACTTCACCGTGAGCGAAGTTAATAATGCCCAAAATACCGTACACCATGGTATACCCCAGAGCAATCATGGCATATAAACTACCCTTGATCATGCCATTAATGAGCTGTTGTATAAACAGATCGAATGCACTCATTGACGCACTCCTTTTTAATGTAACCGCTATACAGCAATACCACATAACGGTAATTTATCGTGTGATTGGTTATAACAACACATCGAGCATGACAAAAAAATTATTATTCGATGCCACTCGACTGTATTGCAAAGCCCTATCTAAAAATAATAATGGTGAATCCGAAGAATTCACCTGAGTGTTATTACGCTAACAATCAAACGCTATCTCATATAACACATACAGAATAGCCTCAGCATCTAACGACGCTGAGGCCATGTATGTATATTACTTAACGATATCAACTACTTCCAATTTGTCTTTAACTTCGAAAATTGAAATAGCGCCACCTTTGATGTCACCCTTGTCATCAAAAGCGATTTGTCCAATCAGACCTTCGAAGTTCACTTTAGGCATAGCGGCAGCGATGGCTTCTGGATCTGTAGAGTTAGCAATCTTCATTGCTTCTACGAGTGCGTAAGTTGCATCATAAGAGAATGGAGAATAGATCTGTACTTTTTGACCCGGGAATGTTTTTTCATAGTTTGCATTGAACTCTGCACCTTTAGCCATCTTAGACAATGGCATACCCGCTTGAGAACAAATCACACCTTTACCAGCAGCACCGGACAGCTCGATGAATTTATCGGTACATGCGCCGTCAGCAGAAGCCAACTTAGCAGTCATGCCCAGCTCTTTCATTTGTTTCACCAAAGTTGCTGCCGTGTCATCCATGCCACCCCAGAATACATAGTCAGGGTTCATGCCTTTGATCTTAGTCAAAACAGCTTTGAAGTCGGTGGTTTTATCGGTAGCCGCCTCACGTGCTACAACATTGGCACCCGAATCTTTCATGGTTTTTTCTACTTGGTCAGCCAAACCTTTACCGTACTGAGTCGCGTCATCCAAAATCGCAACGGATTTAGCTGCATGACCCAACATGTATTTGGCCAAAGCAGGACCTTGTTGCGCATCAGTTGCTACCACACGGTATGAGCTTACCGCGCCTTTTGGCGTTTTCGCGCCTTTCAGAGTGTAGTCAGGGTTGGTTGATGATGGAGAAATTTGAACCAAACCAGCAGAGCCGTAAACCGCGCTCGCAGGGATAGACACGCCTGAGTTCAAGTGACCGACTACACCAACCACTTTAGCGTCAACCAGCTTCTGAGCAACAACAGGACCTTGTTTCGGGTCACCTGCGTCGTCTTCACCCACCATAGCCAATTTGACTTTTTTACCACCGATGGTCAAGCCACCTTTGGCATTGATCTCATTCACCGCCAATTGAACGCCGTTTTCATTATCTTTACCCAAGTGAGCAATACCACCGGTTTTTGGCGCGCCACTACCAATTTTTACGCAAACTTCGTCTGCCGCCAATTTACCGCAAGCACTGTCACCACCACCCGCAGCACCACTGGCGGCTTTATCTGCGCCACCACCACAAGCGGCCAAGGCAATTGCTGCGCTCAAAGGCAATAATTTAAACATGTTATGCATCAGTTTTCTCCAAAAGTTGATACGGAACTTCAAAGTGTCTTCATAATAAATATAAATTGTCGCGCTCAAATGACCAGTACAGCGAGCGAGACATGGCGTGATTATTATTCAGGGCATTTTGAAAAGCAAGCCGTAAATGCACAATTTCGTCACTTTTTGCGATAATTTGGCGCATTCGATGCGCAAGTTCTACTCTTTTATAAAGAACGCAAGACAAAATAAATAAGCTCGGAATGATCCGAGCTTATTTAAAGAAAAGAGCTGCGTCGCGTTTTATGGGTCAACCTTTAGCGCCGACGCCTGTTTTTTAGCTTGCTTAGACGGACGCGTAGCCAGCAAACGCCAAACAATACCGAACACCACCGGAATAAATGCAGCGGCAAAGCCAAGCAAGGCAATCGTACTCAAATGATCACGAATCGCGATATGATGACCGAACAAATCCAGCTCAACCGTACCGAAGAAATATCCGCCCCAGACAAAAGCCACCACCCACAGCACCGCGCCGATAATATTCCAGCGTTGAAACTTCGCCATCGTCATATCGGAAATCCCAGCCACGAAGGGCACAAACGTACGTATGATTGGTAAAAAGCGCGCAATCACCAATGCCTTGCCGCCGTGTCTTTCATAAAACTCATGGGTTTTACGCAGATGTTCGTGCGAAAACCACGGCGTATCAATCTCATACGCCTTATGCCCAATCTTGCTGCCAACCCAGTAATTCACTGTATTACCCAAAACTGCTGCTGAAATCAACAAAAAAGTCAGCACCCACGCGTTCATCAAACCATCCGCTGATAAAGCCCCAGCCAAGAACAGCAAAGAGTCTCCCGGCAAAAACGGAAAAATCACCAGACCGGTTTCACCGAAGACCACGGCAAATAAAATACCGTAAATATAGTTGCCATACTGCATGATCAGCGAGCGCAGCTCCTGATCAATATGCAACATCAAACTCA
>CAYZVI010000101.1:0-5691 GCA_964481695.1 uncultured Hydromonas sp.
ATTTGGAACAAGGTATCGCCCTGAATGTGCTCAACAAAATCAGCTTCACCGAGCAACTGGGTCGACTGTTTTTTCAAACCCAATTGATCAACAGCAGCGATGATCAACTGCTCAAAGCCCTACCAGTCGGCAAAGCAGACAATCAAATCCTCGGCGTCGTACACGCGCTGCACATGCAGTACAAAGACCGCCCAGTGGTTCTGGTGTCCAAAGACATCAACATGCGCATCAAAGCACGTGCGCTGGGACTCAACGCAGAAGACTACTTCAATGATCAAGTGATTGATGATGTAGACGTGCTGTACGATGGACAATTCGCCCTACCACAGAACTTCTGGGAAACCCACAGCAAAAACCTCGAATCATGGCAAGAAGGCGTTTACACCTTCTACCGCATTCAAGGGCCATTGGTCAGCCAATGGTCGCTGAACGAATACGTCTACTACGACTACGCCGACGCAACGCCCTTGCATGGCCAAGTGGTTGAGGTTGACCCCACCGGCCGCAGTGCCACCATCCGCACACTCATTGACTACACCAATCCGAAGCACGGTGTATGGGGCATCGGCGCGCGCAACCGTGAGCAGAACTACGCGTTAAACGTCCTCATGGATCCGAACATCGACTTCGTCACCCTGCTCGGTCAGGCAGGCACAGGTAAAACCCTGCTTACCATCGCCGCCGCACTACAACAGACGCTCGACATGGCGCGTTTTGCCGAAGTCATCATCACCCGCGCGACCGTTGCGGTGGGCGAAGATATTGGCTTCCTACCGGGTACGGAAGAAGAAAAAATGACCCCATGGATGGGCGCATTGCAAGACAACCTCGAAGTGCTCATCAAAGGCGATGCGCACGCCGGCGAATGGGCGCGCGCCGCAACCGGCGAACTCATCAAAAACAAAGTCAAAATCAAAGCCATGAGCTTCATGCGTGGCCGCACCTTCGTCAACAAACTGCTGGTGATTGACGAAGCGCAAAACCTCACACCGAAGCAAATGAAAACCCTCATTACCCGCGCCGGCTCAGGCACCAAAGTCGTGTGTATGGGTAATCTCTCGCAGATCGACACGCCATACCTCACCGAAGCCTCATCCGGTTTGGCCTATGTCGTTGAACACTTCAAAAACTGGCCGCACAGCGCGCACATCACGCTCAAGCGTGGCGAACGCTCGCGTCTGGCCGACTTTGCAAACGAAGTGCTATAAGCGATACAAACTTAGGACAACAGCAATATCACACTGAGCAAAATCGATTACTCATTGTTATATTGCTCAAATCATCAAGTCATCGAAGTTCAGGATGGCAAGATAGGGAGATAATCATGAAAAAACTCATCACTTTACTCGGCGCACTACTCGGCTCACTGATGCTCACCGCATGCTTGGGCATGCCCAAACAAGTACAACCGATCCACAACTTCCAGTTGGATCGCTACCTCGGCACATGGTACGAAATTGCGCGCCTCGATCACTCGTTCGAGCGCGGCTTAAATCAAATTTCCGCAAACTACAGCCTACTGCCCAACGGCCAAGTGCGCGTACTCAATCGCGGCTACTCGGAGCAGAAAAAAACGTGGAAAGAAATCGAGGGCAAAGCCGCGTTTGTTGAAACACCCAATATCGGTCATCTCAAAGTCTCGTTCTTCGGTCCGTTTTACAGCTCTTACGTCATCACCGATCTGGACGAATCTTATCAATACGCCCTCATCAGCGGCTACAACCACTCGTATTTATGGATACTGTCGCGCCAACCACAAATACCCGACACCGTTAAAAATCGTCTAATCGCAAAAGCCCAATCACTCGGCTTTGATACCACGCAACTCATTTTTGTTCAACACACAGCACCCCAATGAGTCATTCTATGAATAACGACACGCCCTGCCGCTGCGCATGGGTTGATTTGACCAAACCCGACTACATCGCCTACCACGACGAGGAATGGGGTCAGCCGGTGCACGACGACCGTGTGCTGTTTGAGTTTATCGTACTGGAGTCCGCTCAGGCAGGACTAAGCTGGTACACCATCCTGCGCAAACGCGAAAACTACCGCCGCGCCTTTGATGGCTTTGATCCGAACGTTATCGCGCAATACGACGATGCCAAAATCGCCAGCCTGCTACAGGATGAAGGCATCGTGCGTAATCGCCTGAAAATCAACGCCACGGTGCAAAATGCGCGCAGTTTTTTAGAAATACAAAAAGAATTTGGCAGTTTCGACACCTACCTCTGGTCATTTGTTGGCGGCAAAACCATCAACCAAGCCTTTAACCAATTATCCGACTACCCCACGCATACCGCCGAATCTGACGCCCTTGCCAAAGACCTCAAAAAACGCGGCTTCAAATTCATGGGCACCACGGTTTGCTACGCCTATATGCAAGCAGTCGGCTTGGTCAACGACCATGCCAAAGATTGCTTTGTGCGCAAACTTTGAACCCACTCTTTAAAACGCTCAAAATCATCCCGCGCACCCAATCACCAGATATCGTAAGTTGCAATCAGCAAAGTCCATTGCATCTATACCCTGTGAAATGAAAGCAGTAGGTACGATTAGCGTAGCGTAATCGTACGGATGAAACGACGGCATAGGCATTCGTACGATTACGCGATTGCATCGCTAACGCTTGAGCTAACCGGACCGTTGCGGCGAATGGTTAGCCATCACCCGCGCTCGTGATTCCGGCGGACTTTTGCTACACGCTTGAGTATCTTTTCCCCTGCCGTCGTGGCAACATCAAGTTTGTATAGTGAAAAGTATCGCTGAGCGGCTTCCTTTGCTTCGCAGATTTTGCCGGCACGGCAGAGCGTTAGCGTTAACCGATCAAGAATATCAATATCACCAGCGGTGCCTGACATCATACGCTCCCTCTCGTTGAGTTCTCGTGATAGGCCTGCGTGAATCTGAATCTTGGCGTAGTCAGCTATATGCTCGATTGCATCCAGGTATAAATTGACAGCCATATCTGGATCGTATCCCTCTTTGGCTTTGGCACTGGCTGTGCGGGCCTTGTTTGCATTTTTAAGCCTGTGGTAAATGGCTAGATTTTCCGGGTTGTATCTGATACGTACTTGCTGAACTAGATCAAGATATATTTGATCATTCGTGGTTTCTGAGAACTCAAGAAAAACTTTGTGATCTTCATCTAACGCTTCCACAAGAACCGGGTTCTCGGCTTTGAGCAGTCGAAGGGCTGGGCGCCCGCCAGGAAGCGAAGAGTAGTGATAAGCATTGATGAAATCGAGATGTTCTTTCGTCCAAAGTGAAACGCCGTCGCCTGACTGTAATTTATGCACGCAGCTAGGGTGGATGCTAGCGATCTTAAGCGGAGAATGCTTACCGGTGTTTCTTGAGCGAACTACGAAATTTTGCTTCAGTGTTTCAGCGTGCTGCAGTAAGCGATGAAGTATGCGGGTTCCTGAACCGTCTCGTTTGTTTAATACGGCGAGAAGGGTAAGAGCATCCGGCAAGGCTCGATGCGATACAATTGGCTGAATGCCAAACCTATTGGCGATTGCATCCAAACTTTTGGACTCGACACCAAGTTCGTCCCAGTCAATATCATAGAGCGTACACAACCAACTACTCTCCGGCAATGGACTTAGGAGCCTTTCAATAAACCCTCTGTCGAATCGTGCATTGTGAGCAATGAGATATTTGGATGACCCAACGAGTTGGCGAACCTTATTTTCGTCGATCGTCTTTCCAATAAGTTCACTGAAGTTGATATTGTGTACTGCTTGCGCGGCAGTTCCGATGGGTAAGGTCGGAGCACGCAGTCCACAGTATTTTTCTTCTATTGAAACAACTTCGCCGGAATCGCGATTGAATTTGAACTGCACCAACGCGAGCTCTATGATTTCATCATGATCTTCGAGACCAGTCGTTTCACAGTCAACTATAAGTCCCAGATCCTCGGGCAGCATGGGCGGTTGATTGTGATGGCTAACGTTATGCCGCATCGGTAGGAACGCCGGCTGGCTGTAGGAGTACCACTCGCGAGACACCCGCTGCCGGGCGTCCCGAGTTAGTCACGTGCTCATTGAATTGCGCCCCCGAAGTATACGAGGCCACGGATCTAAATAGACCTTGATATTCCCAGCGATTTACCGCTCGCTTCAAGAAGACAGGTATAGCGTATGCCTGGGTCGCGAGCAGTTCCCCCGCACGCGAGATAACGGGGCCGCGGCCACAGATGACGACGCTAGGCGCCTGCGGGTTAAGCCGATTTGTCAGACAGGCCGCAACGACGGCGCCCGCCTTCATAGGCAAGTAGGATTGCTTGCTTCCGCCCACCTGCGCGTGGATTTCTTCTCGCGTGTACTCACAGCCGGGCCTAAACATCGGTACTCCTTTCATGCGGCATAACGCCCAGCTCAAGCGCGCACGCAGTGCGTCGCTTGCAGCTGTTTGTTATGCATTACTTGGCCAATGATATTTCTTGTGAATCTATGCGAAGCTCTGACAATTTATTAAGCAACCCTTCAATATTTTTCTTGGCCGAACCTTCATTGGCTAGCCTAAGTCTTTTCACAGCTGCAAAAGCGTCACCCACACCCGCGGTATGGGGTGTTATAACCGTATCATCAAAAACCACTGCTCCGCTATCAGCGTTGGTCAAAATGTATCGAACATGCGTAATTACCTCTAAATCTAATCCAAATAGCGGTTGGTCGACTTTGAGCATATTTACTTCTAACCGATATTTTCCGTTGTCTGAATAGAGACCCTGAGATTTGAGGCTCTCTTTTACAGCACCAGAAAATGCTTCATTATCTATTTCAGAGGTCCACGCGGGATTAGTTTTTTTGCCACCTGACACATTCCCAAGTCTCAAGTTCTCTTGTATTTCTTCAGAGTAGTTTTTTTGATCGCCGTGGAAAACCATGTTTTCCATTTTTGCTCCTGAAGCACAACCCCAAAGGTATGAGCATAGAACTAGAACAAACGTAAACTTTACTAACTTCATTTTTTTCTCCTTAGTTTTTGATTGCATAACTATACTTATGCGTCAACATGACACATAACACGAAAAATAACTTGACTCATAACATTACTCCCAATTAGGATTGATGTGCGTCATGTTATCTATGTTTATCACCCATGTCAATTAAAAAATGTCTACTAACACCCCTAGCCCTAAGCCCCCTAAATTAATTGATGAGCTGCGTAAAAAACTACGCTACAAGCATATGAGTTATCGCACTGAGCAGGCTTATGTCGGTTGGGTTCGGCGCTTTATTTTGTTTCACCACAAACGCCACCCCAAAGAAATGGGTAAGCCTGAAATAGAATGTTATTTGACCTATTTGGCGAACGATTGTGGCGTATCTGCTTCGACCCATCATCAGGCTCTGTCTGCATTGCTTTTTTTATACAAAGAGGTTTTAGGTATTGATTTGCCTTGGTTGGATGAGATACATCGGCCCAATCGTACCAAGCGTTTACCCGTCGTGCTCACGGCAAACGAAATATCTTCAATACTCTCTCAATTAGAGGGTGCGCATCATTTGATGGTGCGTTTGTTATATGGAACGGGATTGCGGTTAAATGAAATGTTAATGTTGCGCATCAAGGATATTGATTTTGATATGAATCAATTGATCGTGCGTTCGGGTAAAGGTGATAAAGATCGGGTAACGGTATTACCCAAATCTCTTGTCGCTGAACTCCAGCAGCAAATAGTAC
>CAYZVI010000102.1:0-5678 GCA_964481695.1 uncultured Hydromonas sp.
ATGGAAATCGAAATCGCCGTGCGCAAATTCGACATCCCGCACCAATTCTCAGACGCGACCGAACGCCAGACCGCGAAGCTGCCCGACACGGTGATTGCCAGTGATTTGGACAACCGCGTCGACCTGCGCGACGTACCCCTGGTCACGATCGATGGTGAAGACGCGCGCGACTTTGACGATGCTGTCTACTGCGAACCGATCAAAAAAGGCCGTAAAGTCTTGGGCTATCGCCTGCTGGTTGCGATTGCCGATGTGAGCCACTATGTGCGCGACAAAACCCCGCTGAATGAAGATGCGGTATTGCGCTCAACCAGTGTGTATTTCCCGCGCCGCGTGATCCCGATGCTGCCGGAAAAACTGTCCAATGGCCTGTGCTCGCTCAATCCACACGTGGATCGTCTGTGTATGGTCGCCGATATGGTGATCGATTTGGACGGACAAATCTCCGCGTACCAATTTTATCCGGCGGTGATGCATTCAGCCGCGCGCTTGACCTACACACAGGTATGGGAGTATTTGTCTGAAGGCACCGGCGTATTGACCGACCAACACAAAGCCGTTGCACCGCATATCAAAGATTTGTACGCGTTGTTCAAAATCCAGCTACAGGCACGCGAGCAGCGCGGCGCGATGGAATTTGAAACCACAGAAACCTACATCGTGTCGGACGAAAACGGCAAAATACAGGAAATCCTGCCACGCACGCGCAACGACGCACACCGCCTGATCGAAGAGTGTATGCTCGCAGCCAACGTCTGCGCGGCCGAGTTCATCGCACAGTGTGAACGCCCAAGCCTGTACCGTGTACACGAAGGCCCAACGCCTGAGAAACTCGAAGCGCTGCGCCGCACGCTGCTGCTCTACGGATTGCGCATGGACGGTGGCGATAAACCGACGCCGAAAGATTATGCCAAAATCATGGCGCAAGTCGTCGGCCGCCCCGATGCTGCGACGTTACAAACCCTATTACTGCGTTCCATGCAGCAGGCGGTATATGCACCAGACAACCTTGGTCACTTCGGTTTGGCGTATGCGGCCTACACGCATTTCACTTCACCGATTCGCCGTTACCCCGATCTGCTGGTACACCGCACGATTAAGGCGATTTTACAAGGGCAACGCTACACACCGATGGTGGACGGTTTGACCTTGCTCGAAGACACGCGCAAAAAAGTAGCTGCGATTGATGTAAAACCGCAGTCGTCCCAAAATGGTAAAGGCAAGCCGAACGATACTCAGCACAACGTCTGGGTACGTCTGGGCGAACACACCTCAATGTGCGAACGCCGCGCCGACGAAGCCAGCCGCGACGTGACGCTGTGGCTCAAATGCGAGTACATGAAACAATTCATCGGCGACACCATGAGCGGCCGGATTTCCTCCATCACACAGTTTGGCGCATTTGTCACGCTCAACGATGTGTTCGTTGACGGGCTTATTCATATTTCCGAACTGGGGCAAGATTATTTTGAATACGACGAAACGAGCTACAGCCTGAAAGGTCGCTCATCAGGCAAGGTATATCGCCTCGGTGATGAGGTTCAGGTGCGCGTTGCCGCTGTGGATTCGGATACGCGCAAGGTGGATTTTGTTTTGCAAAGCCAATTAACCCTCTCTAAAAACGGCAAGCAAACCGCCGCGAAGGCATCTCGTTCAGCGAATAAAAACTACGGAAAAGCCACTAACGCCCAATCCAGCAGGACTTCGAGTAAAAGCTCTGGCAAACGCGCTAAGCGCTGAGTTTAGCGATGATAAAAAACGACCCATCGGGTCGTTTTTTATTGACTTGGAAAATTATTTGAGCAGCTCCGCCAAACGTCGCTCCGTCCAACTTTGTGCAACGGGCGTTAAAACCAAAAATCCTGAGCTCACTTGCGCCGATTGCGCATAGGCCTGTCCATCTAGAGTAATGTCATATGGCTCACCTTGGCGCGCCGTTTCATTCAAGCGATTAACACCCAAATCGTTTAATACGATCAGCAAATAGGAACGACGATGTGCATCCACGCCCAAATGATAGGAATGAACCATTGTTCGATCAATAGCGACTTTTTGACGAACGGTATTGACTGGTGCAGAGGAGGGCTGTGACGCCTGAGCTTGGTGATCCCGATGTAATGGCGTGTTTTGGCATGCACCCAAACTCAGAACCGTCGCAACCAAACACCCTACAGCAAATAATTTTTTCACCAGAACCTCCTTAATTTATCAGGCTTTTAGCACTGTTTCATACTCTTAAGCAGGCACATTCAGCAACGAATGGCATGGATAACCGGCTAATTTTTCTCTACCGCCCAATCCATCCAGCTCAATCAGAAAACTCAAACCAACCACATTACCACCCATTTGTTTAACCAATTCAGTCACAGCATGCGCCGTACCGCCGGTCGCCAACAGGTCATCAACGATCCAAACGTTTTCACCCGGTTGAATGGCATCGGTATGAATTTCCAATCGATCCGTACCGTACTCCAACTCGTAACTATACCCAATGCGATTAAATGGTAATTTATTCGGCTTGCGCACCGGCACAAATCCGGCATCTAACTCATAGGCAACGGTCGGCGCAAAAATAAACCCTCGCGCTTCTGTGCCAATCACTTTATCAATTTTCAAACCATCACAATGCTTCAATAATCCATGAATGACGGCCTTTAGACCCTGCGGATTCTGTAAAGCAGTTGTAATGTCATAAAATAAAATCCCCGGTTTAGGGTAATTAGGAACCTGACGCACCAGTTCCAGTAACTCGGCATTGGTCATTTTTAATTTATCTCTTAAGTTTTAAACCACCCTGCTCATCAATGATGTTCAGGAATTTCGTCAATTAAAGCATCGGCATTGTACCGTGAGCGATTATACAAATACCACAGGTAAAACAGCGCCATCAGCACAGTAATTAATACCATAAAAATCACAATGGATTGATGCAAGGTCACGCCCGCATTTTTCAGCAAGTAATACATCCCCAACATCACCAAAATACTCAAATTCTCATTAAAGTTCTGCACCGCAATCGAATGTCCGGCAGACAGCAAAGTATACCCTCGATGCTGCAGCATCGCATTCATTGGAACCAAGAAAAATCCTGCCAACGCACCAATGCCGATCATTAACGGAAATGCCAGCCAAACCGAACGGATCCAAATCATACTGATGAGCGATACGCCTAAGAACATCCCAATGGGGATTACACGAGTGGCCTTACGCATGGAAATATACTTGGCTGCCAATACGGCACCAATGGTACTACCCACACCGACAAACGCCTGCATATACGATGCTTGCTTCAAATCCTTGCCCAAATCCAGCTGTGCCCAGTCCAAGACAATGAACTGCATCACCGCCGCCACGCCCCAGAGTAAAGTGGTAATTGACAGCGTAATTTGTCCGAGCTTATCAGTCCACAGCACTTTTGAGCTTTGAATAAAGTCCTTAGTCAGCGCTACTGGATGAATATGCTGTTTGCGATAACGCACGCCACTGTCTGGAATCATTTTATTGAGCAACGCGGCAATACCATAAACCACGCAAATGATACACACCGCGGTCAACCCTGGGCTCAGCGTCCAATTTGGATAATGTCCGACCAACCACGCATGTAAACCCGGTGATGACAGAAAACCGCCCAATACTGTACCAAAAATAATCGACAGCACCGTTAACGTTTCGATCCAACCATTCGCCGCCACCAATTGCTTGGCCGGCACCAGCTCGGTCACGATCCCGTATTTAGCAGGCGAATACGCCGCAGCGCCCAAACCGACGATCACCATCGCCATCAGTGGCGACACACCGACCAGCATAACAGCACAACCCACAACTTTTATCAGATTCGTGATGAACATCACATTGCCTTTTGGCCGCGAATCGGCAAACGCACCAACAAATGGCGCGAGTACCACATACGCCACGGTAAAAAAGAATTTGAGTAAAGGTTCCTTATCGCCCGGTGTCGGATCATTCAAAATCTCGCGCAGTAATGCAATACTGGCCAGAATCAGGGCGTTATCTGCTAAGGATGAAAAAAACTGTGCGGCTAAAACAATATAAAAAGGGCGCTTCATATAAATTCTTGTGTTTTTAGGCGCATTCGGGGTTACATCTACCCTTCGCCATACAGTTGTGCAATGTTTATGTTGTTCTAAAATAGTACAACTGGATACGATACGCATCCGCTTTTTAACTTTATATCACATAACGCCACCCTATTACAGAGATTTCAACGTAAACGAGCCTTATCTCATCCTTTAGAACCATACAAACCTCTCGCCCTTACGTGGATTTTTTAGCCAAATCACTCTACAATGACACCCAGTCAACGAACTTAGCAAAAAGCCATGCCGCGCCCAATACTCGCCACCATACACCGCCACGCCATCAGTCACAATTTAGCGCAAGTACGCCAACTCATCGAGCCTAACCAGTCTCACATCTGGGCGGTTATCAAGGCCAACGCTTACGGACACGGAATTGCCAACATATACCCTGCACTCACCACAAGTGCTGACGGTTTAGCCATGCTTGATTTTGCCGAAGCCAAACTGGTGCGACAACTGGGTTGGGGCAAACCCATACTCATGCTCGAAGGTTGCTTTTGTACAGACGACTATCTCGAAGCCTTCAAACACAAACTCACAGTCGTCATTCATTGCCATACACAAATTGAATGGTTAAAGAACATATTACCGCTGATTCGTGAAGATCAAGTCATTGATATTTACCTAAAACTAAATACAGGTATGAATCGAGTCGGCCTTAACTGTGACGAGGCCGATGAGGTCTACAGCCAGCTACGTAATCTTCAAAATATTGGGCAAATCAGCTTAATGACCCATTTTGCTAACTCAGATATACCTCATGGCGTTGATGAGGCTCTAACTCAATTCCAGCGATATACCCTTAAGATTCGCGAAACGCATCCAAACACACCCATCAGTATGGCCAACTCCGCTGCGATTTTAACCCGCGCGGATACGCATGGCGATTGGGTTCGTCCGGGCATCATGACCTATGGTGGCTCGCCGTTTGCCGATAAAACCGCAGCCGAATGCGGCTTACAAGCGGCCATGACCCTCAGCAGCGAACTGATTTCTGTGCGCACCATCCATGCAGGTGAAAGCGTCGGCTACGGCTCTCGCTTTACCGCTGTGCGCGACATGCGCATTGGCGTGGTCGCCTGTGGCTACGCCGACGGCTATCCGCGCCACGCTGCCGACGGCACACCGGTGATGGTGGACGGCGTGCGTACCCGACTGGTCGGGCGTGTGTCCATGGACATGCTCACCGTTGACCTCACCCCCGTACCAAACGCGCAGATCGGCTCACCCGTCGAACTTTGGGGACAAAATATTCCAATTGACGAAGTCGCACAAGCCTCCGGCACCATTGGCTATGAACTGATGTGTGCACTCGCCACGCGGGTGCCGGTACGCATTGAGGACTAATTCATCAAGCATTACTGCGTCGAATCATGCTCGCAATAAACTGCGCCTCGTGCGCGATTTCATGCAGCATACCATTGGGCGATAAATAAAAGCCACACAGGTACAAACCATTGCGCCCGACAAACTGCTGCTTTTGAATCGGTCGTTTTAAATCCGCAAGCTGCTCGTCACTCAACGGTGATCTGCCCTCGATTTGACGGACACCTATTAACGTAAAAAAGAGGTGTCAAA